>JBDHYT010000188.1:0-5779 GCA_039811485.1 Marinilabiliaceae bacterium
TTGAAATAAAAAAAGCTCCAGATATTTCCGAAGCTTCTTTTATCTAAATATTCAATATCAGAATTATTTCTTTCTGCTATCGAAGTGCTTTTGATATCTGTTCATAAACTTGTCAACACGTCCGGCAGTATCAACCAACTTCTGCTTGCCTGTATAGAACGGATGTGAACTGCTTGAAATCTCAAGCTTGATTTGTGGATAGGTTACACCATCAATCACCACTGTGTCTTTTGAGTTAGCAGCAGAACGGGTAATGAAAGTGTCACCGTTAGACATGTCGGTAAAAGCTACCAGTCTGTAATTTTCCGGATGAATTCCCTGTTTCATTGTTATTAAATATTTAATGTCGTAATACTCAATTTTTATCGGTTTGCAAAGTTAGATTAAAATCTTTAATCTTCAAAGAATTTGCCAATTTTTTGACCACAATATTATAATCCACCGTTTTATCACTTCTGGCGGTCTCTGGCAATATACTTTGTATCGTTGGATATCGATGTGGCTCTCCGTTGTGCTTCGCCCTCACCATCAAACAGATACCTATAGGTGACATGCTCCTTCCCTCTCACTGCACCCATCGACTCCTGCAACACCCTCATTTTTACGTTAAAATCGCCAACCCACGACAACTCAAGCTCCTTGAAGTGCGGGTTGCGCTCTATGCCGCGTTTAAGCTGATAGAATAATCCCGACTCCAATCCGCTCCGCTGATATTTAGGCTTGATACCAAACACCACCACCCTGCCACGGGTGAGATACCGGGGACTGCGCGACATAAAGGCGAACCGGAGCTTATTAAACCAGTTCAACTTGCCACCAAAGTTACGGATAATATTATTGATATCGGGGAATATTACCAAAAAACCAACCGGCTCATCGCCATGATATGCATACCAGATAAGCTCTTCAACCAAAAATGACTTTGCCTGGTTGAAGAGTCCTTCGAGCACCTTTTTATCCATCGGCGTAAAATTCTCATGAAAAACCCACGCATCATTATAAACCTCAATAAAATCGTCGAGAAACTTATCCGACTCCCTAATTCTGAAGTGCTTAAAATTATACTCTTCCTTGCGTGCAACACGGCGTGCTATATTCCAGAACCTCTCGGGAAACCGCTTTGAGAGATCGAGATGGTTGGTTATCTGATTGAAATAGGCATGAAATCCATAGCTTTCGAACAACGACTGATAATAAGGAGGATTATAGTTCATGCCAAAACCCGGCATGGTAAACCCCCATACAAGCAAACCCCAGAACGAGTCGTTCTCGCCAAGGTTTATGGGGCCGTCCATTGCCTCCATACCCTTAGAGGCGAGAAATGCTTTGGCAGCATCGAAAAGCATCGAAGCTGCCTCCTGACTATTGATACACTCGAAGAAACCTACGCCTCCGGTGGGTTTATCAAAACCATAAGCTTTTGTTTTGTTAACAAAGGTGGCAATGCGCCCTATATATTTGCCCTTCCCGTCTTCAAGCAGAAAGAGTTTGGCAAAATTACTGTCATAAAACGGATTCGACTCGCTGAAGACGCCTTCGACCATACTGTCTAACGGCCGCACGTAGTTGGGATCGCTGCCATAAACAGAATCGGCCATATCGAGAAACTGCTGTCGCTGACTCTTTGTAACTACTTCAATTATATGCATTTGACAATTTTCTTTATTGATATTCAATAACCGCAGATGGCATACCAGGTGCTTCACAAGCTCCAAAAATGGTCGCGACCCGATGGTGGTTTCAACAAATATAACAATTATGCTATAATAACCACCTTCGGGCCGCTAAAAGTGCTAAGAAAAAATGCTTAAATCAGAGCGAATCTAAATATTGGATTTCGGTTAGCAGCTCCTCGGCCAGCTGACGGCAAGGAGCATCGACATCTCCCTCACAACTTTTCACCACTGCAAGCATCCTCTCTTTCGAAACCACATTTTTGCGCAGAGCCTGCCTCAGAAAAAATGAGACACTGCGCGTTGCCACACTCTTGGTTGCCGGCCAGTCGTCGTCAACATGCCCCATCAACACATCAACCACCGCATCCGAAACTGCCATACCGCTTTGAATAATCCTCCCTAAGGTGAAGAAGGCAGTGGCAAAAAGATACTTATTGCCCGAGTTGGCCATATACTCAATCATGCTGTCGGGTTTGGGCATCCGGCAGAACAAGAAAAAGGCACTCTGCTCGGCAATATCGATATTTTTGATGCACGAACTCCAGCTCTTCATGGTATCGAAATCAAGTCGGTCATCGGGCATCTGAATGGCAGCAACAATCATTGACTCGCGTATCTCATTGAACCACAATCGCTCACACTCCAAAGGTGTAAAACTGAATTTTGCCGACAACTCTTTTATATGTGGAATGGATACACCAAAATTCACCCTATAGTTAATTCCGCGACCCTTCATCTGCCCCTCTGTCGCCCCATTCATCCGTGCTTTAAAGCTATTTCTCAATCCGGAGTATTTTACATCATACTCATTATTAGACGGATAAAACCTACCAACATTCATATTGAAAATTTTTTTCGTTTTTTATCATTAAATTCTTGCAAATGTAAATCAATTAATATTATCTTTGCAACGCTAAAGGCAAAAATGGTGAATGTAGCTCAGTTGGTTAGAGCGCTAGATTGTGGTTCTAGAGGTCGCCGGTTCGACCCCGGTCTTTCACCCAGCAAAACCAGTTAACAATAGTTAGCTGGTTTTTTTGTTTTTATATCTAACTCGTCTCCAGACCAATACAACATCACAAGAAATAAATGATTTGGAAGAGTATGCAGCACGCCAAAAGAGTTTTCTCTAAAAATCATTTTTAGTTATCTTTGCGTCATGATTGACCACGGCACCATAGAACGTATTGTAGAGACAGCCAACGGCCAGATTGTTGATGTCATCTCCGACTATATTTCACTTAAGAAACGGGGTGTCAACTATCTGGGTAACTGTCCGTTCCACAACGAGAAGACACCATCGTTCATCGTCTCGCCTGCCAAGGGAATTTTTAAATGCTTCGGATGCGGCAAAGGCGGTAATGCCTTAAACTTCGTTATGGATCACGACCATCTGTCGTATGTGGAGGCCATAAAGCAATTGGGCAAAAAATTCCATATCGAAGTTGTTGACACCGAGATGACTCCTGAGCAGCAACAGCTTAAGGATGAGCGCGAAAGCATGATGGTGGCAACAGGTTTTGCAGCCAGCTACTTTGCCGATCAGCTATGGAACAGCGAAGAGGGACAGTCGGTAGGTCTCAGTTACTTCAGGGAACGGGGTTTCAGAGACGACATCATCAAAAAATTCGGTCTTGGCTACTCACCACAGCAAAAGGATGCACTAACCAATGCGGCACTTCAGAAAAAATACAAGCTTGAGTACCTCGAAAAGACAGGTCTAACCATAATTGGCGAGAATAATTATCAGGCCGACAGATTTAGGGGACGGGTGATGTTTCCAATCCACAACCTGGCGGGCAAGGTAACAGCCTTTGGCGGCAGGGTGATGAAAACCGATGCAAAAACGGCCAAGTACCTAAACTCGCCCGAATCGGAGATATACCACAAAAGCCGGATTGTTTACGGCATCTTTCACGCCAAACAGGATATAGTAAAGCACGACCGGTGCTTTCTGGTGGAGGGCTATACCGATGTGCTGAGCATGCACCAGACCGGCATAACAAATGTGGTGGCATCGAGCGGTACAGCACTCACACCCGACCAGATAAGGCTTATTGCACGCTTCACCAACAACATAACGGTACTTTACGATGGCGATAATGCCGGAATAAAGGCTTCGCTAAGAGGTATCGACCTCATACTGGCCGAGGGGATGAATGTGAAAGTTCTGCTGCTGCCCGATGGCGACGACCCTGACTCATTTGCACGTAAGCATACCGCCGACCAGTTTATAGAGTATATCAAAAACAACGAGACCGACTTCATCAAATTCAAGACAAGTCTTTTGATGGAAGACGCTCAAAACGACCCTGTTAAGCGTGCGCAACTGATTCAGGACATAGTGAGTTCGATAACCATTATACCCGATCCGATTCTGCGAACACTTTACCTGCGCGAATGCAGTAGCTTAATGAAGGTTGACGAGCAGATACTCTACAATGAGGTACATAAAATAAAACTCAAAAAACTTGAAAAGCCGGGCTTCACTACTCCTACGCAACTACCTGACAATCAGCAACAAAAGGCAACACAAACACCATCGCTATCGATTGCCGCATCGGGGAAGTTCGAAAATGAGGAGCGCGAGTTGATACGCTATCTTATGAAGTACTGCGACCATACCCTCACTCCTGCCAAAGCAGACTTAAACACTCAATATGAGCGGGTTGCAGAATACATCATCAGAGAGTTGAAGGCCGATGATATAAGATGTGAGAATCCACTCTACAACTTAGTGATTGAAGAGTGCGATAACTACATGGGAAGGATGGGCGAAATACCGGATATGCGGTTCTTTGTAAACCACCACAACACCGAGATAAGCCAGCTTGCCTCCGACCTGCTGGGACACGAACACACACTGAGCAAGATACACTCAAAATTCTCAACAGTAAAAACAGAGAATGAGCTACTTGCCGATTTTGTACCCAAAATAGTCATCGAGCTGAAATTCAAGATAGTAACACACCACATAAATATGTGTTCCCAGAAAATACACGACCTTGAAGCCGCCAAGGGCGATCCGGTGGAGCTTGACAACCAAATGCAGCACCTGATGATATTACAGCGGACCAGAGCTAAAATATCGCCAATGCTAAACCACAGAGCAATAATCAAATAAGAGACAAAAAACCCCAAAGCGTATGCTTGAGAATATAAAATATGTAGGCTTCGACGCCGACGACACCCTTTGGATCAACGAGAACTTCTTTCGCGAAGCAGAACACGAATTTGCAATGCTAATGAAAGAGCATGCACCCGAACAGGTAGTGATAGACACACTGTACAAGATTGAGTATCAAAACATTCCACTTTACGGCTTTGGCATCAAAGCTTTTATGCTATCGGTGATGGAGACCGCAATGCTGCTTGGCGGAAGCAGGCTCGACAACACTGTGATATCAAAAATATTAGAGATAGGCAAAAGAATGCTTACGCTGCCGGTGGAGCTGCTTCCCGGAGCTCAGGAGGCACTCGAAGCCTTTGCGCCACACCACCGATTAGTACTCGCCACCAAAGGCGACTTGGGCGACCAGCAGCGTAAACTTAAAAAATCGGGGCTTCAGGACTATTTTTACCATGTAGAGATAATGAGCGACAAAACAACAGCCGATTACAACAAACTGTTTAAGCAGATAAATACCGAACCCCAACACTTCATGATGATAGGTAACTCGCTGAAATCGGATGTATTACCGGTTCTGATGCTGGGAGGAAAGGCAGTTCACATCCCCTATCACATCACCTGGGCACACGAAGTGGTAGATGGACCGGTGGAGCATCCCAACCTTTACACCATGCAGTCGCTCATCGACTTAAAGACTGTTTTCATCAATTCGTTAAGCTAATGGGGTTGAAAGATATCAACATATAAGCCGACAACCATCATTTTGTTTATATTTGTAGAATTACCATCGACGCCGGTGGAGTAACCAAAATATTTCAAGAGTAAAAAAGTCCATAACAGATGAAAACCATATTTCACGAAAACCAGGAGTTTATCGAATCAATCATCCGAAAGTGCGATATATGCCATATCGGCCTGGTTGGTAACGACATGATTCCCTACGTGTTACCCATGAACTTCGGCTATCGCAACA
>JBDHYT010000189.1:0-5752 GCA_039811485.1 Marinilabiliaceae bacterium
ACTTAGGCTCTTATTGAAGTCCTTACGAAGTGCAAATCCAATATTTACCGCTGCATCGCCTTCAATCTGCGGCTGGATAGCAATTGCAGCCTGTTTACCACTCTTAACCACATAAATATCGGGTACACTATTGTCGTTCAACCTCTTATCAGAGTCGATACGGCTCATTTCAACCGAACCATTTTCACGGAATGCTATTGCAGTCTGGTCGGTTGATGCATTATTGGCAATCTCGAGATAGAGCACATCATCAGCAGGTTGGGCACTACTCTTTATATGGGGATTGGCTCCTGAACCTGGATGCACCAACGACAGCAAGCCATTACTGAATTTAAGCTCCTTATCCACATCGGTTCTAACCCAGAAGGCCTGCATAGGGGCAATTAGGTCGCTGCTGTTTGCCGGCAAAGTCACGCCTGCTTCAATATTGTATGTCTGAAACTTATAGTAGCCGCCCACCACTGTACGAAACCATATTGTTGGCCTCATACCTGTAAAATCAAGGGAATTCGGATTCACATAACCGTTATATGGATTAGCAATAAGGTTAAATCCTAGAGGCGACGACTTTTTGAGTTGCACCTTTTGTTCGCCTGTAGCCAATGCGCCATTATGCGATACGGTTGTAATGGTTTTGGTTGTATTCTGAACCACATACCCTGCAGTAGGATTACTCAACGAAGTTCCTGCTGCAACTGAAGGCCATTCGGTAGAACCAACACCATGAAAATAACTCCAAACATTAAAGCCTGCAGGATAATCGTTACGATTACTTACCACAGGGTGACCCAGATACCAGTTCCGTGCCATAGTTGGGAAAGTAACTTTCACGGTAACATTGCCAGTGGAAGTACCATAATGTACCACTGATGCCGGCTTATCACCCAGGTCGTGCTCAATTATAAGGTTGCCACCACTCTTCACATCAATATTTCCTGCTATGGTAGCTTTTGCACCTGCTTTTATGGTAACTGTTCCTTTGGTTACAGTAAGGTTACGCATTGACGCAGTGGATGATATTATAGGGTTGTGTTTTCCTATTGCTACATCAATATTAACATTCAATATTGAGAGTGGCACCTTTTTAGGAGACCAGTTATTTGCATTATTCCAATCGGAGCTTACATCTCCTGTCCACCCGGTTTTAAGAAGCCCTAAGTTACCGAGTTCATTAAGTAGTGCATCATCTTCATTCAGAAGTTTATCATTACCGGCAGGAGCAAGATTATTAAATTCACCAGCTCCATTAAAATTTCCTCCATTCGGCTGATAGATATCGCCTTGATAACTTCCGCCAGAGTTATTAATTGTAACATTACCCCCCACAACTAAATTACCGGTAGCTTGCATTGTAGTTCCATTTAGGTTTGCATTCCCTTTTACAATAACATCTCCTGAAATCTCATGACTATTACTTGTAGTATCAAAATTCTTATGTATGATAAGCAAAGCCCCTTTTTCAACCTTAATAGTTCCCTGAGCATACAAATTCCCGAAAATCTCCACCCTGCTACCAGATTTTATGACCATAGAATTGGATTCTTTGTTCATATTACCCAAAACATCCAACCTTCCTCCTTCAATGTCTATTTTACACTTTGCGTTAAAATTTTGATAAACTTTCACATAACCATACTGATAAATATTGAAATTATCACCAGTGCTTATCAGGGTGCCTATAATTTCAAATTTCTTATATATATCAACCTTTGTTCCTCCTCCGAATGACAAATCACCAGTTCTTACTACATAACCGTTAATTGTCATATTTTGATTCACACTCCCCCTAGGCTTACTTCCCACCCACGTAGAGTCATTCTCATAGCTTCCACCAATAACTGTGGATACATATTGTGCCGAAAGGCTCACTCCAATAAAAAGGAGTGTAATTAAAAAACAGAACTTTTTCATATCAGGGTTATTAGACAGGTAAATAGTTTAAAAAACAGTGCAAAAATAACGATAATGTAATTACAAAAATCTCATTCTGCAAACGTTTGCATTCAGTTGGTCAAATTTCTGTATCATTGATTATACGCATCATCTTAAAAAATAGTTACAATCGATTCGAATAATTTTTCTATCAAAAATCCATAGTTATCACTAAATCAAAACAATACACACATAAATGAAAAAACCTCTGCCGTTGCAGAGGTTTCTTCGATTTTTCACAATAGGGTTGATAGGTTAATTAAACTCAAATATTTTTGAGAACAATACAAAGGTAAATAAAATTTTTTAATAAGCAATACTCGATAAATGCAACCGTTTGCATAGAAAATTGTAATTCCCTGATTCACACTGCTTAAACAACGAAAAAAATCAACTTATCTTTGACGAACGGCTAATTTTCATTGACGAAAAAAGGAGCCGATTTATCTACTATCCGCCAGATTTCATCTCTTCGACTCATTTTTGATAATCAAATCGACACCGGAACTGCCTCCCTCACCACTCTCGAGCCGGAAAAAAAGATGACGGTTTAGTTCGTACTCCAAAATTACCTTTTGCGTGGCAATATCATTATCGGTGGCCTTGCCAAAACCACGCTGATATATTACAAACAGATTATTGGTGATATATTTACCAACCACAAAGGAGCTGTTCTCCCAATTGTCGGAGGCATCAATCTCAATCACATCGAGGCTTAACGAATTACCAAGAATCCTGGATAGCTGCGAAGCCAATACGCCCGTTACTGCATTGGCCGACTGGTTGTTGCCAAGCTGTGTGACTCCTCCTCCCAACTCAGCCATCGGCTTGCCAAAGACGATATAACCCACTGCATCACCCTGAGATATTTCATTGTCATCGAGCATAAACTTAATCTCAGGCTGATTGAGCTTACCACCAATAATCGCCGTAAGCACACGGCTCTCCCTATTGGACGAACGGAACCGGTATTGTGCATCGATATTCAAAGCCGGGTTAAGCTCAGTGCCGCCGGTAAAGGTGAGTTCTCCCTTCGAAATCTGGAACTTGCGGCCATAAAGATTATAGAAACCACGGTTAACGCCAAGCGAGCCAAAGAGTTCAAGTTCAGAGCCATTGGCAAGAACATCGATATCGCCACGAAGCTCAATACCCATGTCGTCACCCTTAAGCCAGGTATTGTAGGGAATCACCACCTTTAGCTTACCCTTTGCCTTGGCGAAGTTGAGCATCGGGACGGAGTAATTATTACTTACTGCAACTACGTCAACCCCTTTGTCATCTGTTCCCCGCAGATTCTTTAACGACGACACCAGCAAAACATCGTCGCGGTAACGCTTCGGACCATCACCCTCAGCCATCAATCTATCAACATTTAACAATGCCGCCTTTACATTGACAGCTCCATCAAAAACCGGAACAGCATCAACAGCTTTTATCACTGCGGAGGCATCAACAGTAATATCGAAAAAATTCCGGCGTCGCAGCCTGAAATTTTCACCATCCACACTCATCACCATATTGCTGAGCGGAGACAGTAATCCACCGGCAAAACCCAATGAACCACCTAAGGCCATCTTTCCCTTTCCGGAGTTCATCACCAAAGTATCCACAAGAACCGTACTTCCATCAAAACGCATCTTCAAACCAACTCTATCCAGATTGACACCTGCGGCAAGAATCTTTACGACACCATCGTCGATATAGACAAAGCCGGAAGCATAAGGATTGGTGAGATCGCCGGAAAATTTCAAGTCGTACGACAGCAGCCCCTTGCTCACATCAACACCACTACCCGGAGGTATTAGATAAGCAATAGGCAACCTATTGGCCATTGATTGCAGAACAATATCAGGTTTTTTAACCAAACGGAATTCAAGCGAATCCTGAGTCAGCAGATAACCCGACGAACCCTTAACCGTGAGTGCCTCGCCGGCAGGGTTAAGAACCTGAACCTCAATATTCATTACCCGATTGGTAAACTCACCTTTCTGCCTGATGGCATGAATATTAATACCGTTGTAACTAACAGAATCGGCATTGGCAACAACCGAAACATGATGGTTGTTGGGTGTGCCCGACAGTTTTATTGAAGCTGACACTACGCCGCCAAGATTGATGCCGGGCAAAAATTGCTGTATCAAACCAAGAGGAACAGTTCCGGTGGTGAGCGCGAAGTCTGAAACACCAAAAGGATTTACAACTCCACCGGCACTAAGCAAATGGTGCTGACTGCCTGATAAAAAAGAGAGATTAAAGCTATCGAACCATAACGATTGGGAGCCATAACGTAACGCAAGTGGGTTCTCATTTCTGATATCGTAACCCAATACCGATAACTTCAGATTTGGAATTACGATTCCGACAGTATCACCCAATGCTGCTTCAATCTCTGTATCAAGGATTAAGGAATCGGATGTTACTGCACTAAGTTTGGCCAACACCTTCGCACCGGCATAACTACCATCAAGCGATGCTGAAAGCAGTCTAATGCTGCCAGCATCAACATTCCCGAGGGTAAGACCGGCATTGACAGTTGGCTTACCATTATTCATCTCACCATCCGCTACTACCGAAAGCGACCCAACACCCACTGAGTCAACCACCATTCCGCCAAAATCAGCTTTTGCACTCCATCTTAGCTCTTCGACCGTACCCTTCAGATGAGCCAAAACAGAACTTCTATCAACAGCAATACGAAGCGAATCGGCAATAATCCCGCTAAAAGAGCCATTGGATACCAACGAACCATCAACAAAACCACTATTTATATTGTAAAGTCCTTTAGCTCCGAGATAAAACCCCTGTAGGTAACCATCAATTCTACTTGCAGTTACAAGCTCATTAACATTGGAAAAATCAACCAGCAGCGAATCAGCAATAAAACCATATCCGCTTACACCGTTTAGCTTTCCTTTGATGGAGACCCTCATATTTTGTGGCGAATAGCCAACTCCGTTTACAGCAAAAGAGGCTGCGGCGACCTTAATATCGAATTTCCCGGGAAATTTACTGGCATCAATACCTGAAAGATAAAGCTGCCAACTGTACCGAAACTTATTACGCCAATCCGAAATCTGGTATTGTGCCTCTGCCTGTTGGTTATTAAGCTTTAGTAGCAGAGACCCCTTTATTTCATCACCGGTAACGTAACCATTTACTTTCAATACATTAGCCTTGATTTTATCGAATGAGGAGCCGTTCAGATTTGCCACAACCGAAATTGGATCATCACTAAATTGAATCTTACTACCTTTCAAGCCAATTTGCCCATCAACAACAATATGGTTTGAAATGGATGTAACCCATCGTGGAACCGATACGGAATGGAAATCAATATCAACCGAGAAGGGAGTGTTGGTGTCGTCTCCGGAAAAAATTTTGCTGAAGTTATCCACCACACCTCCCACCACCACCGACTCGTTATCATTGAAGGCTGAGAATTTAAACCCTATCCTGTCATCCTTATTATCAACTGAAAAACTGACAGAATCGACATAAGCAACCGAAATTTGTGGCAGCACAAAACTAAACTCATCAACATCGGGATTGGAAAACACGAGCGAACCGTCGAAATCAGAGTTCGAGGCATAAACACCACTGCCCACCAGCCTGTTTGCCTTGGTTTGAATGTGGAAATCTGAGAGTTTAATCTCCTTGTCATCTGCCTCTAACAACATCGAAAGCCCACACAACCTGGGCCAACCACCATCGGGCACGGCAGCAAGAGTATCGACACGAAGAGCAGTAGAGAGACCCTGAAGGGCAAATCCGCCCCTGAACCTGATGTCTCTTATGACCGTAGGGATGGGAGCAGCAA
>JBDHYT010000190.1:0-5742 GCA_039811485.1 Marinilabiliaceae bacterium
TACGGCGTGTCATAAAGACATCGTATGAGGACAAAATTGTGCGGATAGGCGAAACCGACAAGATTAACTATCTGTACGAAAACATGACGGGCACCTCGGAAAGCAACCTGGTTGCAATGGTAATGCAACGCGACGAGACCGATGAACTGCTGCAGGAGCGAAAATTCAGAATAAACTACGAACATGAATGGCGAACCGGTTTGGAGAGCAAACTTAAACTACTGAATACCACACAGTACTCTCCGACATACTATCCGTTTATGAAAGATGGAGAGCACATCAACAGCATACGGCAAACCGAGATAGCTCTCGACACACGCTGGAGCAATAAAGAGAAATATTTTGAGGATGGACTTCAGAGATTTTATGTCACATCGCGCTACCCAATCATCCACTTCACCATTGCGGGCGGACAAACCGAAGTGGATGGCACACAGCGGTACTATGGAAGAATACATTCTACGCTGCAACACTATTTTTTCGTCGGCCTGGGTGAGGTTGACTACGCACTTGAGGCAGGAGCAATTGCAGGAGAGCTTCCCTATTCGATGCTGGAGATACCACGCGGTAATAAAACTTACGGCTTATACTCCTACGATTTCAACCTGCTCGATTACATGGAGTTTGCCAACGATATTTACCTGAACATATATGCAGATTATCATATCAACGGATTCTTTTTCAACCGGTTACCACTACTAAAAAGATTAAGGTTACGCGAAGTCGTTGGTTTTAAAGCTATTGCAGGCCATCTCAACGACCGACACAAAAGAGTGCTTGATTATGCCGAAAGCCTGCGACAACTCAACGGCACATATATAGAGGTAAATGCCGGGGTTGAAAATATACTACGCTTTTTCAGGCTCGATGCGGTATGGCGTATCACGCCAAGCTCAATAACAGGAGCACCAAATTTTGGAATAAGGGCACAATTCAACATAAAATTATAAAAGGCATAAATATCGCACACCGGGATATTTATGCCTTTTACAGAAATTCAGAGAATTACGATTATTCCTTTTGTGGTTGTGTTTTTGGAAGCGTCTTGTTCAAAACCGCATACCCAAGTATTCCGGCGACAATTGAACCGGCAAATATTCCCACCTTAGCTTCGGTAAGGATTGATGGAGTTGAAAATGCCAGTGAAGCAATAAACAGCGACATGGTGAAGCCGATACCTCCCAGCAGCGACACCCCGGCTACAGCCTTCCACGAAGCTCCTTGCGGCTTTTTGGCAATTCTGAGTCGTACAGCACCCCAGGCAAACAAGAAAATCCCAATCAGTTTACCCACCACAAGGCTTACGGCCAAGGCCAATGAAACAATTGAAAATGAAGCACTTTCGGCATCAGGATTATTAAAATAGTAGAAAATAACCCCGGCGTTGGAGAGTGCAAAGAGAGGAAGCACAAAATAGTTGACAAAACGGTGCAGCGAATGTTCCATAAACTGCAAGGGGCTCTGCACTTCCCTCACTAAGGTATTGATATGGCTGATGGAGTCAACCTGCTCGTGAGTGAGCATAACCCCTTCGGTATCGTGAAGATTGAATTTATTGGCCATTCCCTTAATTGCCACCATAAAGCGGCCTGAATGGAGCGAAGGATTAACAGGTATGGTAAGAGCCACCAGCACTCCTGCAATGGTTGCATGCACGCCCGAATGAAGAAAAAGCCACCAAACGATAAGCCCCATTACGACATAAATCCACAAATATCTGACATTAAGAAGATTGCACACCACCAACACTCCTATTATTGCAAATGCTATTGCCAAATAGAGCCATTTAATCTGAGTGGTATAGAATATTGCAATAACAATAACAGCACCCAGATCATCGACAATGGCAAGTGCTGTAAGAAAAACCTTTAACGACAGTGGCACACGGTTTCCCAACATCGACAGGATACCTATTGAAAAAGCAATATCTGTCGCCATCGGTATTCCCCATCCTCTGGCTCCTTCGCCTTCGATGCCGAACATCTTAAAAATGAGCATCGGAACCAACATACCGCCAAGTGCAGCAATAAGCGGAAGTGAAGCCATCCTGATATTATTAAGTTCACCGGCAAGTATCTCGCGTTTTATCTCCAATCCGACCATAAAGAAGAAAACAGCCATCAAGCCATCGTTGATCCAGTGCAGCATGTGCATATCGAGTTTCCATTCGTTGAGCGAAATGGTGAAGTGTAGTTGCTCAAAAAACCATGTGTACCACTCCTGCCATGGGCTATTGGCCCAGAGAACGGCTATCAGTGCGGTAAACATCAACAGTAATCCACCGTTGGATGTAATCCTCAAAAATGCCTTTAGAGGTGTTTCAAACGCAATTAATCTCAACTTATCTTTTTTTGTCATAGTTATAATATTTCTAACACATTAGTTCTCACAGATAAAAAAAGCACTCAATAAATAATTGAATGCCATATAGTTAATATCACCGATTATCATTACCAACAAAACGTTCCACAGTTTCAAGTTTCTGAACCGTACCAACGTCGAACCAGTAATATCCGGGGGGCATAACAAATTCTGATATCGCACACGTTGCAGCATTATCAAGGTAGGCATCCATAATCGGGAATACTCTGTTTGGTTGCAGCCTGTCTAAAAAGGCCGGCTCGATGATGTGAAAACCACAAAATGCTGCCTCGTGCGTATTGGCACAATCGCGGGCAACAATACGTTTTCCCGATTCGTGGTTTATCCATCCCGCCAGCAATCCCTCTGAGTTAAACACAAGCTGCCTGGCAGATGATCGTTGCATTGTCATCAATGTCACATCCGATTTATTTTTCCGGTGGGCATCAATCATCTTATCAAGCGGAGCATTACTGAACACATCGGCGTTGCCAACCAAAACAGGCATATCGGGTTTAAAGAGCTTTTGGGCATAAGCAAGACCTCCACCGGTATCGAGCAACTGCGAGCTCTCGTTGGATACCACTATTTCCAAACCATCAAAATCAATCTCCGCGAGGAAATCAATCACCTGGTTTGCGAAATGATGCACATTAACAACAATATACCTCACACCATAGCTATAGAAATGGTTAATGGCATGCCACAACAACGGTTTTCCGGCTACCTCCACCAGTGCCTTGGGTTTACTGTCGGTAAGCGGACTCAGGCGCGTACCCAGGCCGGCAGCAAAAATCATCCCATTAATACCCGATTGGTTTTCAATCATTTAACATCAAACTTTATATGGTTTACAAAGTTTATCCTCATCATTGGATGTATAATTACACTTCTTGCATTTGTACCGATGCCCCGAACTAATAACTGGCTTCAAGCCCTCCTTAACCTCTTTGCAAATTTTCTTTCCCATACTATTCTGATTTACAACCCCTTCATCTCCTGCTCCAAATGGCGTAAAATGACTATAACCTTATAGTTCTTTTTAAGATAGAGAGCCATCTGTTCGGCACAATAAACCGAACGATGCTGGCCACCGGTACATCCAAAATTAACCATCAGATTTTTAAATCCTCGCTTGCTGTATTTATCCACCGAATTACCCACCATCATCTTAGCCTGCTCGATAAACAGATCCATCTCTGGTTCCTGCCTGAAGAAGGAAATAACCTCGGCATCTTTACCGGTTTTATTCTGATATTGAGGATATTTACCAGGATTGTGGATTGCCCTGCAATCGAACACAAAACCACCTCCATTGCCCGATGCATCTACAGGAATACCTCGTTTGTAGGAGAACGAATTGACCGATACGGTTAATACGCCGGCTTCTTCGCCAATCCGCTTAAGCTCTTCGGATGCCGTAACATCGCGCAGAGCCTGCATCAACGACGGCAGTTCTATGGGCAGATGCACCTTGGCAAACAGATATTCGAGATTCTGAATGGCATAAGGAATACTCTTGAGGAAGTGCTCCTTGCGCTCGTAGAACCCGCGGAAACCATAAGCTCCCATTGCCTGCATAATCCGGATATAGACATACCCGTAGAACATATTCCGGAACTCATCACTATCAACAGCAATATGATTCTTCAACTCATCGATATAATACTCAAGAAGTTCCTCGCGAATGTGGGGAGGTATGTCGGCCTTGGCATCGTAAAGCAGCGACGCAACATCGTAATGAAGTGCACCACGCCGCCCGCCCTGATAGTCGATAAACCAAGGTTCATCGTCGATAACCATCACATTGCGGCTTTGGAAATCGCGATAAAGGAAAAAATCGTGCTGCGCCTGCAACAGATAGTCAATCAACCGGTTAAAGTCATCCTCAAGCAACTGCTCATCAAAAGGGACACGGGCAAGCTTCAGGAAATAGTACTTGAAATAGTGCAGATCCCACAACATGCTCTGCCTGTCGAACGCGGCACGCGGATAACACTTGTCGAAATTAACCATTTCACGCCCTTTTATCTGAAAACCGATAAGAGCCTTAAGTGTCTTTTTGTAAAAATCATGAAGTTCCTGAGGGAAATCATCGCCTTTGCGTACACCCTGCAGAAAAGCATACAGGGTTATATCGCCCAAATCCTGTTGCAGATACACAAAGTTATCGACATCGACGGCATAAATCTCGGGAACATTAAGAGCAGCATCCCTGAAATTGGCCGAGAAGGTGAGAAATGCATCATTCTCTTTGGTATCGGTATTAAAGACACCGATGGCACTCCTGGTATTTCCCGATATACGGAAATATTCGCGGTAGGAACCCGATGGTGGCAGAGCAACAAAGGAGCGAGATGGTTCACCTGCCCACTCCTCGAACATGCTCACAAGTAATATCTTAGTATTTGAGTTCAATGGCTTTGGATTTTATTAAGTACAAATTTACAAAATAGAGGTATGAAATAAAACCCTATTAAGACTAATTCCACATAAAACATTGAGAAACAGAGAAGGTTTTAACAGATTTTAAAGAAAAATTGTCTTTTATCATTATAAAACCAATTTTAAATACATACTTTTATCACAATTGATTGCAATCCATATTTTTGCAGTCCGAAAACAGATTTTATAAGATAATCAGTAAAAGATTGAACAGTGAAAAAATTAATTATTACAATGATGAGTGCAAGCATATTACTTGCAGGATGTCAGCCCAAAGAGCAGAAGGCCGACAATCCTTTCTTTGGTGAGTACACCACTCCGTTTGGCGTGGCTCCGTTCGACAAAATCACCAACGACCACTATCTGCCGGCTTTTATAGAAGGCTTAAAGCAGCAAGCAGCCGAAATTGAAGCCATTGCCGGAAGTAAAGAGGCTCCCACATTCGAAAACACAATAGTTGCAATGGATCAGAGCGGTGCGTTGCTACACAAGGTATCGAATGTGTTTTTCAATCTTAAAGAGGCGGTAAACGATACTTCCAAACAGAAAATAGCCACCGAAGTAGCTCCATTGATGTCGAAACACACCGATGATATTTTATTCAACAAAGCATTGTTTGAACGGGTTGCAGCAGTTTACAACCAGCGTGAATCGCTCAACCTCAACACCGAACAAAACCGACTTCTGGAAAAAACCTATAAAGATTTTGAACGTGCAGGAGCCAGCCTGGATGCCGAAAAACAGAACCAACTACGCAAACTTAACGAGCAACTGTCGCTGCTTGCATTGAAATTTCAGGAGAACTGGCTTGCTGAGAACAACGACTTCAAGCTGATAATCGACAATGAAGCCGACCTTGCAGGATTACCTCAAAGTGTGGTTGATGGTGCTGCACAGACAGCAACCGAGGCAGGCATGGCAGGAAAATGGATGTTT
>JBDHYT010000191.1:0-5739 GCA_039811485.1 Marinilabiliaceae bacterium
ATTATATCGGTGCCATAGTCGAATGGCGAAAAGTGATGAGGTGTGGCTATGGTGCTGTCTATTATCACCTTAGATCCTACACTGTGTGCTTTTTCAACTATTTGTGCTACATCTTCAACCTGAAGTAGTGGGTTTGATGGCACTTCCAGGAAAACCAAGGCAGTATCGTTATCAAACTCTTCGCCGGAATAACTGTTCAAAAACTGTGTTGGAAGATAGTTAAATCGTTGTGGTAACTTGCTGAAAATCTTATAACTGTCGATGTAGCAGCTGCCTATCACCACTGCTTTTTTTCCTGGCTTCATCTGCGACATCACTGCTGCATAAATTGCCTCCATACCGCTATTGAACGGGAATGTGAGTTCAGGTACCGAGCCTTTCTCCAACTTTGAGAGTTCGGCAGGTAGATTTTCTGCCTTATCGGGCTGCTGTACTTTGTTGATGATGCGGTATGCCTTACGTGCGTTGAGAATTATGCCGGCGTTGCAGATATCTTCCTTTGCCTCCTGAACCATCGGTAGGGGTACATATATTATGGCGTAACTGTTGCCCGCTACGGTGAATTGCTCTATTAACGTCTCATTACTTAATTGCTTGCTGAAGTAATTGGTTGACACGTGTCTGGCTGCATCTTTCGACTGTACGGCAAAGGCTCGCAGTCCATCTTTGCTGTGCATGGCCTCCACCTCCCTTACGTAGGGGTGGGGAATAAACCGAGGATATCCCTGATTTGGGACTCGTGTATTCTCTTCATAATCAATAATATCCTGTAGGCATGGGAAGTGGCAGCTTATGCCGTAAACACCTCCAGAGATTATCGGTTCGTAACTGGTTGTTTTATTCATGATTTAGTTTCAGGTTAGGCAGGTTTTTACAATATCGTCAATATGAATATTGGTTGTGTTGAGAAATCTTATTCCTTCATATTGGTCGTTGGGGAACATGATTGGAAATTCGGTGCAGCCAAGTATCAGAGAGTCAATGCCGTCGCGCTCCTTCATGCGCTTAACGATTTGCAATATCTGCTCTTTGGTCTCCTGACGGTAAATTCCAAGTTCAATTTCATCGAACAGTTTGCGGTTGATAAACTGCATCTCCTCTTCGGCTGGAATCACAATTTCAATGCCTTCTTTGGTAAACACATCGCTGAAAAAAGTGCTCTGCATCGTGAATGCAGTCCCTATCAGGCCTGCCTTTTTTAGTTGTCTCTCTTTTGCATAGCGGCATGCCGACTCAACAATGCTGATCAGAGGTGTGGATGACGATTGTTGTATCTGCGGAAATAGCAGGTGAGGGGTGTTGGCTGTTATTGCTACGAAGTCGGCTCCTGCTTTGCGCAGGTTTTCTATTGCTTCCGTTATGTAGGCTGCAGCATCACTGTGACGCCTGTTTTTTAAATGACCAATGAAAACCGACATGTTGACACTGTAGATAACTATCGGTGGGTAGTTTAAACTTGCGTCGTTGTTGATTGCTTTGAAACGGCCAATAATCTCTTTATAGTAGTCAACAGTTGATTCGGGGCCAAGGCCACCTACTAATCCGATGGTTTTCATTGTCGTAAATTTATTGGAGTAAGTTATATAAATATCCGGTTCATCTAAAACGATTTTTTTCTTTTCACTACAAAACTACAAAAAAATACGTAAATTACTAAAAGACCTTTTTATCTTTTAATAGTTTTTTCTATTTTTGTGCCAAATCGATAGAACAAAAACAGGTAGTTGGTTTGTTATGTAGTAGCAATGTGCTGTGACTAAAATAATTGAACTCTGCTTAGTGGTTTTAAAGACAAAGATATACGATTCTCTTTTGTGGATGTTTTATTGTTTGTCTTTTTAGTATTGGTTTTGCAGTGCCGGAAGTTGACGAATTTTCGGAAAAATGAAAGAAATTGTATTATCAACATTAATAGTTATCCTAATTAATCTAAACTAAAAGCAATTAATTTATGACAACTCGTAAACTTTGGGTCTATTTTATTCTTGTCATGACCCTGTCGTTTGCCGTATTAGGTTACTACGGCGTAGAAATCTATCGGCAGGCACCGCCCATTCCCGAGAAGGTGGTGACTGAGGATGGTACGGTATTATTTACCGGTCAGGACATCAAAGATGGTCAGAATGTTTGGCAATCTATTGGTGGCCAGGCTGTTGGTACAATATGGGGTCACGGTGCCTACCAGGCTCCCGACTGGAGTGCCGACTGGCTTCACAAAGAGGCACTTCATATCCTTGATGCGCTTGCTTTGAAGAGTGATTCAGTTCCTTACAATCAGCTATCGGAGGAGCGTAAAGCTGCACTTCAGGTGGTATTGCAGAAAGAGCTGCGTACAAACACCTATGATGCTGCAACTAAGACTCTTACCGTATCTAATGTGAGAGCAGAGGCCATTGCAGCCAACAGCAAGTATTACGGTGATCTTTTCACCAACGAGCCATCGCTCGATAAAACACGCGATACATACGCCATTCCCGTTAATACGTTGAAAGATCCGGAGAGAGTTCGACTAATGAATACTTTCTTTTTCTGGACTTCATGGGCTTGTGTCACCGAGCGTCCCGGCGATGTTATTACTTACACCAACAACTGGCCGGCTGATAACCTTGTAGGTAACCATCCTTCCGGTTCACTAATTCTTTGGACCGGGTTTAGCGTAATCATGCTTCTTGCAGGTATCGGTCTTATGGTGTTGTTCTATGCCAAAAAGAAAGAGGAAGATCCCGATTTCAAAATATCTTCGGTTATTCCACTGCTCAATGAGCAGCAGACTCCTTCGCAACGTGCGCTTGTTAAATATTTTTGGGTTGTATCGCTCCTTATCCTGGTGCAGATTGCCGTTGGTATTCTTACTGCCCACTATACCGTGGAGGGACAGATGCTTTATGGGTTCCCGCTGGCCGATTTTCTGCCTTATGCAGTAACCAGGTCGTGGCACATACAGCTTGCCATTTTCTGGATTGCAACTTCATGGTTAGCCACCGGACTATACTATGCACCTGCTATCTCTGGTGTAGAGCCTAAATTCCAGCGTCTTGGCGTCAACTTCCTGTTTGGTGCACTACTTGTTATTGTTGTTGGTTCGCTGATTGGTCAGTGGATGGGCGTGATGCAAAAATTAGGTCTTGTTGAAAACTTCTGGTTCGGACACCAGGGTTACGAGTATGTGGAGCTTGGCCGCTTCTGGCAACTATTCCTATTTGTGGGTCTTGTTATCTGGCTTGTACTTATGGGACGTGCCATCTGGCCGGCACTTAAACAAAAATCGGATAATCGTAACCTTTTGATTCTGTTCCTAATTTCTACTATAGCTATTGCAGCCTTCTATGGCGCAGGACTAATGTGGGGCCGTCAGACTCATCTTGCAGTGGCCGAATACTGGCGCTGGTGGGTTGTCCACCTTTGGGTTGAGGGCTTCTTCGAAGTGTTTGCAGCCGTTGTAACAGCTTTCCTGTTTGTTCGTCTGCAAATTCTTAGAGCGTCAACTGCTACCGTAGCAGTTCTTTTCTCTACCGTTGTATTCCTGCTTGGAGGTATCCTTGGTACTTTCCACCACCTCTATTTTACAGGTACACCAACTGCAGTGCTCGCTCTTGGATCCACATTCAGTGCCCTTGAGGTTGTACCTCTTGTGCTGATGGGCTTTGAAGCATACGAAAATTTGCGTATCAGCAAAAGCAGCGAATGGATTAGAGCCTACAAATGGCCAATCTATTACTTTATTGCTGTTGCCTTCTGGAACCTGGTTGGTGCCGGTATCTTCGGATTCCTAATCAATCCTCCTATTGCTCTTTATTACATGCAAGGTCTCAACACTACTCCGGTTCACGGACATACTGCACTCTTTGGTGTTTATGGTATGCTTGGTATCGGTCTTATGATGTTCGTTCTCCGCGATATGAACAAGTCTGTTGTGTGGGAAGAGAAATGGGCTAAATTTGGTTTTTGGGCAATCAATATCGGTCTTACGCTGATGGTGCTTATCAGTGTTCTACCGGTAGGTCTGGCGCAGACAATTGCCAGCGTAAACGAGGGAATGTGGTATGCCCGTTCAGCCGAGTTTATGGAGCAGTCATATATCATCACCTTGAAATGGCTTCGTGTCATTGGCGACACCATATTTGCCCTTGGTGCAATGGCTACTGTATGGTTTGTGTTTGGCCTCTCTTTCGGATGGAGTATTAAGAAGAAATAATATTTCTGTTTAGTAATTTGTGTGTTAGCCCTGCCGGATTTTCCGGTGGGGCTTTTTTTGCGTGGTGCTTATTGCTTCAGCGGAACCCAAATATTGTGGCCATATTATAATCCGATCCTTTGCAGTGAACTCGCATCTACCAACGTATCGAAAATGAACTCCTTATATCTTCGCTGAAAATCTTTGTCGGTAGTGAATTTTCTAAATATTTCGGTCTGGCTGAAAAGGTATTGCTGCATAAGTTCTTCAAGTATTTTATCCGATGATATTTTGGCATTTTGTTTATCAGAGTATTTTATAGCATCCATTATCTCCTTGTTTGCCATCATTTCGTCGGGTAGCTGCCTGGTTAATATTTTATTTACTTTATCCTTATCCGACCACTCTATGTCACCAAAGCGTTGATTGAAAGCACTTATTATACTTTCAAGGGTGTCTAACTCCGATTTTTCATCGCCTCCTCTCACATCTACAGGAATTGGTGCTATTTCGGCCGGAAGAGGTTCCAGCAATATTGTTTGAGTAGTGGTTTTGGACGGTCTATAGCTATCCATTTTGATGCTCTCTAATATTCCTTCGGCCAAATCGTCGTTTTGCTCAATATATAATTTGGGAACTAAATATTTCAAAAACCACGATAGTTTCTCCCATTCAATACTGTTGAAATCCAATATCTTTGCCATGTAGCTGTAAACTCGCAAAAATGATTTTGCCTTGGCTTTAAAATCTATCTGTTCGTCTTTGGTTAAACTGTTTTTAAATATTTCAGCCGAAATGTCTATTATTGGATCCAGTGTTGTACGTGCTTCGCCATTTATATATTTATCGAAGAACTCGTCAATATTATGCTTAGTGTATATTTCATATTCCTCCATCGCATCAACCAAATCGTTGAGTTTGTTGGGGTTCGTTTCCTCGCTAAGTATAGTTGATGTGTAGTAGGGCTCAAATGACTTTTTAATATCCTCCGTTTCATTAAAGAAATCTAAAACAAAGGTGTCGTTCTTATAGGGTTTGTGTGCACGGTTAAGGCGCGATAGTGTCTGTACTGCCTGAACCCCTGCAAGTAGTTTGTCAACATACATTGTGTGAAGTAAAGGCTCGTCAAACCCGGTTTGGTATTTTTCGGCCACAATTAGAAAACGATACTCAAACTTCTTAAAATTCTTAGGGATATCATTCTTTGAACTTTTAAAATTGTTCATTGTAACTTCAGTATAGTCAATGCCCTGATATTTTTTTGTGCCCGAAAATGCAACTATGGATTTATAAGGCGATTTAATCTCTTTTAGATATAGGTCGAAAGCCTGTTTGTATTTGATGGCATGTTCTATGCTTTGGGTTACCACCATTGCTTTTGCTTCATGGTTTATTAGGTGGTGTACCTCGGCATGAAAATGGTCAATCATTATTTTTGCCTTCTCCGATATGGCAAACTCATGCCCTTCAACGTAGGCACGCAGCTTCTTCTGTGCCTTCTTTGTGTCAAACTCCGGATTGCCCTCTATATCTTTTACCAGCTTATAGTACGAATTATAAGTTGT
>JBDHYT010000192.1:0-5713 GCA_039811485.1 Marinilabiliaceae bacterium
ATGGTGTTGATGACAGAGTTAAGTTTACAGGCTATCTTGATAGAGATAAGCTGGATAGGTATTTAGAACATGCATCGTTGGCTATATTGAATAAATACGACAATCTTCAAAATAGATTTTGTTTTGCAACTAAAATAACAGAATATGTCTCGTTTAAGATTCCAGTTATTTTAACTGATGTGGGTGAAGCTCCATTGTTCTTCAACGATGGCGAAGAGGCATATATAGTACCACCTGGCGATAATGAGATGCTTTCTTCTAAAATAGCAGATGTTCTTTTAAATATTCCACATTCAAAGTCTGTTGCCAATAAGGCTTTTGTGCTCATTACCAATGAGTTCAGTTATCAAAAACATGGGAAAAGGTTGGCTGATTATTTTAATAATTTGTGTCTGAAATCAAATTTATGACTTCAACTTTTGCTATAATAACCCACGTTGTTCATAAAAAAAATGGAGATGAATTGGGAGGGTATGGTCCTTATGTTAAGGAGATGAATCTTTGGATTAAGGAATGCAAAAAGGTTTATATTGTTGCACCTTTGAAATATCAGGTGCTGGAATCCATCGATTTGCCATATAAACATTCAAATCTGCATATCTGTCGTGTGCCGGAGCTCGATATTACAACTTTTAAAAGTGCAACTTTATCACTTTTAGTGTTGCCCTGGGTGTTTTTAACAGTATTTTTTGTGATGCTCAAATCGTCGCATATTCATTTGCGTTGTCCCGGAAATATGGGTTTGATAGGTTGTTTTGCACAGATTCTGTTGCCATGGAAGAAGAAATCAGCCAAATATGCCGGGAATTGGGATCCCAATAGTATGCAACCCTGGAGTTATAAACTTCAGCAGGCTGTATTGCGGAATACGTTCCTGACTCGCAATATGCAGGCATTGGTTTATGGAGAATGGCCCGATAAAAATAAAAACATAAAGTCTTTTTTTACAGCAAGTTATTCCAATTTGTATAAAGTGCCTGTAGATGTAAATTCTAAAGCAGAGGAACTTCGTAATATAATACGTATAGCCTTTGTTGGTACGCTCACCTCAAATAAGCAACCTATGTTTTGCCTTGAGGTGGTTAAGCTGCTTAAAAGGCATGATGTGGTTGTGAATATGGAGTTTTGTGGCGATGGTGTTTTACGTCCCGAATTAGAACAGTTTGTGGCTAACAATGATCTGACTGGCGATGTTATTTTTCACGGTAATATTTCAGGCGAAAAGGTTAAGGAGATATTGCAACGGTCGCATTTTCTTTTGTTTGCCTCCAACAGTGAGGGGTGGCCCAAAGCTGTGGCTGAGGCTATGTGGTGGGGATGTGTTCCAATTACAAAGCCGGTTTCGTGTGTTCCGCAAATGCTGGGAAATGGTGTTAGAGGAAAACTAATTGGAGGTAATGTGGATGAAGTGTTGGATGTGCTTAAACAATTTATCGATAACCCTTCTGTATATGTGGAACATGCCCTTAACGGTATTGAGTGGGCACGACAGTTTACTGTTGAGCGTTTCGAAAATGAAATCAAACAATTAATCTAACCTGATGAGAGTTCTTCAACTTATTGATTCGCTGTCGGTAGGCGGAGCTGAGCGGGTTGCTGTTAATTTTGCTAATGCACTTGCCGAAAATGGAGTTGATAGTTTTTTGTGCTCAACCCGCAAGGAGGGTGACCTGAGGCGGTTGTTGGGCAACGATGTAGGCTATCTGTTTTTAAATAGAAAAGGTAGATTCGATATAAAATCGGTAAAAAGATTAATAGAATTTTGTAAGGATAATAATATAGATATTATTCACGCCCATTCAACTTCTTTACTTTTGGCTTTTATTGTTGGCTGGTTTTGTAAGGTAAAACTGGTGTGGCACAATCATTATGGAAATAGTGTGCAGCTTTCGTCTCTTAGTCTGACTGTTTACCGACTTTTGCTGAGCAGGGTTTCATATTCCTTTTTTGTCACGGTAGGTCTTTATGATTGGGGAGTTAATAAACTGGGACTTAATAAAAATAAATCGCAGTATTTACCCAACTATCCCGACATCCGTCCGTCTGGCTCAGATATCGATTCTCAGCTGAATGATACAAATAGAAAGTTTATTGTTTCTTTGGCTAATTTGAGGCCCGAGAAGAATCATCCTTTGTTAATTGAGGCCTTTGGACGGCTATCCGACGATTTTAAAGAGTGGTCTATTGTTTTTATAGGACGTGATTTCAATGACGATTATTCCGGAACAGTAAAACGGATTATAAACGAAAATGGATTAGCCCATAGAGTTTTATTACTTGGAGTGCGCAACGATATTTATAATCTATTGAGTAAATGTCATATTGGTGTCGTTAGTTCAAACTGGGAGGGTTTGCCCGTTTCCTTGCTTGAATATGGATTGGTGGGATTGCCGGTTGTTGCAACTGCAGTGGGTGAAATACCCGAAGTGCTAAAAAATGGTAAGTATGGATTGCTTGTGGAATCAGGCAATTGTGATGCCTTGGCTCAGACTTTAAAAAAAATGATGGAATCGCATTCGTTGAGAGAACAGTATGGACATGATTTTCATAATCATGTGATTGCCAATTACTCCAAAGAGGCGGTGGTGGAGCAGTTAGTGAATGTTTACAACATTATATTGAAAGGTAATGAATAAGTTAGATAATAGATATTACTTTATTTTTTTAGTGCTGCTTCATGTTGGTATAGGTGCTGCAGGCAATTACAATGGCCCCATAGTTGGAGTTTTTTATCTTACTATGTTTTTGATTTTTTCTATTGACGTGGTAATGTCGCGCGACTCAGAATCAAAGGCCGGTTTTTATGCTTTATACCTGATGGGCTTTGAAATTGTTTATAGGATGGCCGGAACCACATTTTCTTATGAATTCGGTAAATATATTTCCAGTCTGATATTAGTTTTAGGAGTTATCGTAGGACGTAGGAAATATGTTCCCTGGGTTTATATAGGGGCTCTTTTGTTATTGGTTCCTGCTTTATTTCTGGTTGAAGCCCAGGAAACTGACAGGATACGTAAAATGATTCTTTTTAATCTTTCTGGTCCGTTGTGTATTGTGTTTTCGGGTCTCTATTTCTATAAGCGTAAAGTTGATGTCCGTCATTTCTACAAAGGTATGCAGTTTGCCTTTCTGCCTGCATTCTCCTTGATTGTATTGCTGTCATTAAAAGCCGGGCTCTCAACTCTTCAATTTGAAAGCATTTCATCAAATCCCGAAGCGTCCGGTGGTTTTGGTGCAAACCAAGTCTCTTCGGCAATCGGATGGTTCGTGTTTTTAGCATTGGTGGTGAAGGTGCAGAGAAGAAATGTAACACCGTTTAACCTGTTAGATTGGGGAATATTGCTTTTATTGGTAATACGGGGTTTGCTAACTATGTCTAGGGGAGGAATGATGAGTGCAGTATTGGGCTTATTAGTTGCAGTATTTTATTATTACTATGTCAATCACAGATTCAGAATTACTGTATTTAAGCTGTTTCCTTACATTTTAATGGGAATCCTACTCTTAGGAATAGGTGTATGGTATGCAAATAAAATATCGAACAACTACCTTTTATATCGCTACCAGGGCAAGACCACTCGTGAAGTCACAGAAGGTATAGTTTCTGAAAATAAAAGCTATCTCACAGGCCGTGATGATATTATGAAAGGTGACTTGGCTGCATTTATGGAGTTTCCTGTGTTAGGAGTAGGATATGGTATGTCTGATGTTTATCATTTGGCTTATTTTGGTTCCGCAGCCGCTGCTCATACCGAGTTTGCCCGTCTATTATCCGAAAATGGCTCGCTGGGATTAATATTTATGATTATTCTTTTTATAGTGCTCCCTTTAAAATATTTTTTCTCAGTGCGAAGTGTGTTGTCCAAATATTTTATGATTGCTTTTTTTATTGTCAGTATGACTACAATGTTTCATGGGGCTATGAGGCTTTCTCTAGCCGGAATAGTGTATGGTGCTTCATTTATGGTACTGGTTGAATCTAAAAAAGAAGAATAGTATGACCGTCTTATATGTAGGAAATATCCTGTCGAAATACGGGAAAACCCCTACCAACATCGAAACTTTGGGGCCTCAGCTTGAATCGCTTGGCTACGAAGTAATATATGCTTCGGATAAACGGTGGAAACTGACCCGCCTGATTCACATGGTGTATCTGCTCTTGCAACGAAGGGCTGTCATTCACCGTGTGCTTATTGATGTGTACAGCACTCAAAGTTTCTGGTATGCAGTGGTTGTGGGGAAGCTGTGCCGGTTACTCAGTTTACCATACTTCACAATTCTGCATGGAGGCAACCTCCCCGAAAGATTGGAGCAAAATCCACATATTTGTAAAAAACTGTTTGGTGGGGCAGCTTCAATAATTGCACCTTCACCCTATCTGAAAGTGAAGTTTGAGGCTAAGGGCTTTGTGGTAAATCATCTGCCTAATAACATTCCTATAAGCGGGTATGATTTTCAGAAACGTACTGAGATTAATTGCAGATTATTATATGTCAGGAGTTTTGATGAGGTCTATAACCCGCAAATGGCAATTGATGTGCTTGCAAAGCTGAAACACTCTTTCCCGGATGCAACGCTGTGTATGGTTGGTCCCGATAAGGATGGTTCCTTGAAAAGATGTGTAGATAAAGCTGAAAACCTGGGATTGACAGACAGTGTTGAGTTTCCGGGTCGGTTAAGCAAAGCCGAATGGCATAAACTATCACGTAATTTCGATATCTTTATTAATACTACCAATTTCGACAATACACCTGTTTCTGTCATAGAGGCCATGGCTCTGGGGTTACCTGTTGTAAGTACCAATGTGGGCGGAATTCCTTATATGCTCAATAATGAAAATGACTCGTTGCTGGTTGGTAAAGGAGATCTTGATGGTATGGTGGAGGCAGTTAAACGACTTGTAAAAGATAGTGTTTTGACAGAGAGGCTTGTGGTAAATGCCCGTAAAAAGGCAGAAGAGTATGACTGGAATGTTGTGAGTAAAAAATGGGTGAAAATATTGGGTTAATTGAACTGTAAAACTCTTAGGTTATGAATCGTTTGATGTTGTCGCTGGAACTGACAGGGTATGGTTTCTATAAGGCTCAGGAGTTTACCGGTAACCTGCCTGATGAAAATTCCGAACAATACAGGAATTATATCGATGAGCAAAAATGGAATATATTTAATTATTTGAAGAAAAATAACAGTCAATATGCCTATTTTATAGGTAATTCTATTATCGAAAAGTGGGACGATGTGCCTGTTTTAACTAAAACTGTATTAAAACAAAATATCGACGGCTGGATTACCTCTTCGTTTGACAAATCGAAATTGTTTCATAACCATACCTCTGGATCGTCAAGCGGCCAGCCTTTCCATATTTATAAGGATAAGAGAAGCCATGCAATAACATGGAGCGAGATTGTTCGTTTGTACGTCCGATTGGCCGATATCGAGATTGGCAGGGATAAGTATGGTCGGTTTATGGGGATTTCTCCCGATTCCAATCCATATAAACCGATGGTTAAGGATTGGTTTGCCAACAGGATAACATATGACACCTTTAAAATAGGACCTGCAATATTCCGGAGAGCCTCTGACGATATACAATCACACAAAATCAAATATCTTTACGGATACGCATCGGCATTGGCACAATATGCCCGTTTCTTGAACAATAATCCTGCGGAACTCGAAAAGGTAAGAGGTAAATTGTTGGCAGTAATTGTCA
>JBDHYT010000193.1:0-5708 GCA_039811485.1 Marinilabiliaceae bacterium
TGTAGTTTGTCTCCACCAAGTCGGTGTAGAGTGTTCCATACCATTTGTCTGACGATACCTTGGTTCTTTCAGGTGCTTTTATTTCGTCGGTGCGGTCTCGAAGTGCTATTACATCGATTTTGTTGTTGTCGCGTATCAATACTGCTCCTTTCACAAATGATGAGAATCCTTCGGTTGGCACTATGTAGGTGCAAATCCGCATCTGCCCGTTTTTAGTGGTGAGTGTCATCATCCTTTTAAAATTCGACCAGTCCTGGCTGAATAGCTCGTTGTTGGTCCATATCATGTTGAGCCTCCGATCCAATTCGGCCAACAGTTCCGATCTGTCGGCTACTGCATTGCGTTCGTGCATAAGCTCAAAAAGTGCCATTGTTCTGATATCGATAAAGTTGAGGTATGGGCGTGCCGATTGGCTGCCTTGCAAAGTCAGTGTCTCGAGGCGAATTGTGTTGCTCTCAAGGAATGTGGATGAAAACTCGAAAATAGTATCAGCAGCCATCTTTTTGACAAGGGGTACAGCAAAATCGTTTTGGAAACTGCAAATCTGAATTTTGTTTTCAAACTTAAGCCTTACTAACCATCTTATGTCACATTCGGTTGGTTTCCATTTTTTCACAAAGTAAAATATCTGCATCGAGGAGTCGGGAAGGCATAACTGCTTTAGGTTGTGAGGCTGCCAATCATTAAAATTGCTGGTCTCCGACAGAACCTCTTTGGCTATGGTTATCCATTCGTTAAAAGCATATTCAAAACGGCCACGATTATCTTCGCGCAGTATGTTGCCCAGCTTCGAATCAACAGCAGAAAGACCTCCATCGGCAAAAACGCCGTAAGGTATTGCGGTAAAGAATATTAATGTTAGAAAAAATCTCATAGTATTTCTGGTGGTTTGTGTTTTATATTGAGTTTTTTTCATACTGCTCACGCGATTTCTGAATTTGTGCCATGTTGTTGCTTGCCCAGCCTACCAGGGCATGCAGATGTGGCAGTAGTGAACGGCCGCTGTCGGTAAGTTCGTACTCAACCTTTGGCGGTATCTGCGGATATGCAGTGCGTTTCACCAGTCCGTCGGCCTCAAGGCTTTTGAGGGTGACAGCCAGCATCTTTTGCGAAATGGTGCTGATATAGCTGCATATCTCGTTGAATCTCAGTGTCCCTCCCTCTTCCAAAACCATCATTACCAAAATAGACCATTTGTCGCCGATTCGATCTACCACATTGCGTATGGGACAATTGTGGGCAATGCCAAAAAGTTTCATGTTTTTTTCGTGCATAACTGTGTGATTATCCAAATACTAACATTTAAGTGCGCTTGTGAGTGTTTTGTAAGTACTTGTTAATTATCTGTTTGTGTTGTAATTTCACTAACCAAAGGTAATTAAAATACTAATTTGAATCAAATTTCAGATAGTAATCATTAAAAAACAAGTTAAGTTATGACTATAGGAGTTACTGGTGCCACCGGTCAATTGGGACGGATGGTCATTGATGAATTAAAAGAACGTGTAAACGGCCAAAAAATTGTTGGTTTGGTGCGTTCTGTCGAAAAAGGGGCAAATCTGGGTGTTGAAGTTCGCCAGTTCAATTATGATAATGCCGACAGCAAGGCTTTGTCGGGAATAGATACCTTGTTGCTTATATCCGGCAATGAGCTTGGATGCAGAGCCCGTCAGCATAAAAATGTTATCGAAGCAGCAGTGGGAGCTGGTGTGAAACGGATTGTTTATACAAGTCTTTTGCGAGCCGACACTTCAACATTGAGCCTTGCTGGTGAACATGCACAGACAGAGGAGTTTTTGAAGAAGGCCGGGGTTGAGTTTACTATTCTTCGAAATGGCTGGTACACCGAGAATTATACCGGTTCGCTGAACGTAGCGGTTGCTACGCTCTCCATTGCCGGAAGTGCTGCAGAGGGGCGGATATCGTCGGCTCCGCGTGCCGATTATGCTTTGGCAGCAGCAGTGGTGCTCACCTCTACCGGGCATCAGGGTAAAACTTATGAGCTGGCAGGAGATAGCAGTTACTCACTTGCCGAATTGGCAGCAGAACTGTCGAAACAGGTGGGTAAAAATATCGTTTACAACAATATGTCGGAAAGCGACTATGCCTCATTGCTGATAAAGGTGGGCGTACCTGCCGGTTTTGCACGTGCCATAGCAAGTTGGGATGTGTCGGCTTCGGTTGGCGACCTGTTCGATGAGTCGCATCAGCTTTCGAAGCTTATTGGAAGGCCTACCACAACAATGGCCCAGACCGTTAAACAGGCATTAAGTGCATTGGCCTGATATAGTGTGGTATACAATATACAACGAAAGGGAGATTGTTAGTCTCCCTTTTATCGTTATTCTGTTATTTTGAGTTTTTGTCAATCCCAACTTAAAATAACTTTTCCGCAGTTACCCTCTTCCATTACGTCGAATCCTTTTTGGAAATCATCAACATAGAAACGGTGTGTGATTATTGGTGACAAATCGAGTCCCGACATCAGCATCTGCTCCATCTGATACCAGGTCTCGTACATCTCGCGACCGTATATGCCCTTAAGCATCAGTCCTTTGAATATTATCTTGTTCCAGTTAACTTTGGTTTCGTTAGGCAGTATGCCGAGCAGAGAAATTTTACCTGAGTTATACATGCTTTCAATCATCTGGTTGAATGCAGCAGGGTTACCGCTACACTCTAATCCGATGTCGAACCCTTTCATTCCCAGCTCTTCAATAACATCGGCTAAGTTTTCCTTCATTGGGTTCACCACTCTGGTTGCACCCATTTTGAGGGCAAGATTAGCGCGGAACTCATTGGTTTCGGTGGCTACCACATAGCGGGCACCGGCAAAACGTGCCACACCCACAGCCATGCTTCCTATAAGGCCGGAACCAGTAACCAGCACATCTTCGCCAATTATTGGGAAAGAGAGTGCTGTGTGGGTGGCGTTTCCAAACGGATCCATAATAGATACAATCTCATCTGGAATCTTGCTGTTGATTTTCATCACGTTGCTCGCAGGAACCTTAACATATTCGGCAAAACATCCGTCGATATTTACACCTATACCAAGGGTGTTTTCACAGATATGCTGGCGTCCCCGGCGGCAGTTACGGCAGTGTCCGCAGGCAATGTGTCCTTCACCAGTAACCCGATCGCCCTCTTTGAACTGTGTTACTTCGCTACCTACGGCAGCCACATAACCGCAATACTCGTGACCAATCACCATAGGAACGGGGATAGTAGCTTTTGCCCAATCGTCCCATTTATAAATATGTAAGTCGGTACCACAGATTGCAGTTTTGGCAATCTTTATCAGCACGTCGTTAGGACCAACAGTAGGTATATTAACCTCTTGCATCCATAATCCCTTTTCAGCTTTTGCCTTAACAAGGGCTTTCATTTTACCCATAATCTATTGTGTTTTTGTTTTGGTAAATTTGGTGAAATGATTGGACTTTATCAAATGATTTATGTCAAACAAAGCCTTTTTTATGAAAATTAGTTTATAGAGCTCATGGGTTGAATTGATTGGAAATTTTTATATATTGTAGTTTTCTTTTTAAAACAATATGCAATGATGAAAAAATCGGTTTTTACACTTTTGCTGGTATCTATTCCGGCTTTTGGTTTGTGGGCACAGAACACTTTTAAAACTCCGCCCGCCGAGATAATGCAGCTTGCCGATGTGAAGGCCCCGCCACTTACGCAAATAAGCCAGCACAGCAGCTATATGGCAATGCTCGACCGCTCGATGTATATGAGTCTCGAAAAGCTTGCCGAGGATGAACTCCGGCTTGCCGGGCTGCGTATAAATCCTGATAATTTTAACCAGTCGCGCGGTCGTTACTACACCGGCATAACACTCCAAAAGCTTTCGCCCCTGAATGAGGTGGCCATTAGCGGGCTTCCTGCAAATCTTAAGATGCAGTATTTCTCCTTTTCGTCCGACGAACGCTGGTGCGCCTTTGTTCAGAACGAGCCGTCGAAACTTTCGTTGTGGATTATCGATCTAAAAAGCGGCGTTGCATCGGAATTGGTAGCCAAAGGACTCAACGCTACGATGGGAATGCCATATTTCTGGGGAAAGAACAATGATGTGTATGTGAGGCTAAAGGGCGACAGGGAGCGTGTGGCTACTGTTCGTCAGCTGCCGGTAGGACCATCTACCCAGGATGCAACCGGTGAGGCATCGCCGGCCCGCACCTATCAGGATTTGCTTAAAAATCAGAATGATGAGGAGGTGTTCGACCATTATGCCCAATCATCGGTAGTGCGTATCGAACTCGATAGCCGCAACAAGCACGATATCCTTCCTCAGGCAATATATAAACGACTTTCGCTATCGCCCGATGGTGAATATCTATTGGCCGAGGAACTGCAAAAACCTTATAGTTACACGCTCACATATAGCTCCTTCCCAAGTAGATTCAATATCTATACATCAGCAGGTGTGTTGGTTACTACTTTTTATGATCGTCCGCTTCAGGATAAGAGACCGATTAGTTTCGATGCTGTGGAGAGCGGGAAGCGGTTTATCTTTTGGCGTGGCGATATGCCTCACACGCTTTTGTGGTGTCAGGCACCCGACCAGGGCAATCCGGCCAACGAATCGGAGTATCGCGATGAACTCTTCGAGGCCGATTATCCTTTCACAGGCGGCAAGAGCATCTGTAAAATATACAACAGGCTCGGCAATATCGAATTTGGAAACAATGGGCTATTGGTGATTAGCGACTATTGGAATAAGAACAGAAATACCAAAACATATATTTTCAATCCGCTTACAGATAAGCAACCGAAGATAATCTTTGATCGCTCCTCGGAGGATAGCTATTCCGACCCCGGCTCGTTTGTAACCACCTACAACAAGTTTAACCAGTCGGTATTGCGGTACTCGCGCGATGGTCGCAAACTCTATCTTCAGGGTGAAGGATATTCGCCTAAAGGCAATAGGCCTTTTATTGATGAGTATAGTATTGCTACCGGTAAAACTCAACGTCTGTGGCAGGCCGACGGTATAAATACCTACGAGAGGATAGTGAGAGTACTCGATACTGATGCTAAAACGCTTATAACCAGTATTGAATCGCCCACAGTTTATCCAAACCTGTTTGTGAGGAGTTATGGCTCCAAAAAGCCGCTCAGGCAGATTACATTCAAGGAGAATCCTTATACCGCACTTGCCGGCGTTTCCAAAGAGAAGATTCACTATAATCGTGCCGATGGGGTGGCACTATCGGCCAACCTCTATCTGCCGGCAGGTTACGATAAAGCAAGGGATGGCAGACTGCCCATGCTGATGGATGCCTATCCAACTGAATATAAGGATGACAAGGCCGCAGGGCAGATTAAGGAGTCGCCCCACCGTTTTGTGTCAACCAACTGGGCCTCACCGGTATTTTGGGTTACACGAGGCTTTGCAGTGCTCGAAAATGCCCAGTTCCCAATAATAGGTAAGGGTAACGAAGAGCCCAACGATACTTATATTGAGCAGCTTGTGGCCGATGCTGCTGCTGCGATTCATGCGGTTGATTCACTGGGAGTTGTAGATCCTGCCCGATGTGCTGTGATGGGGCACTCCTATGGTGCATTTATGACAGCCAACCTATTGGCGCACAGTGATTTGTTTGCAGCAGGTCTGGCATGTAGCGGAGCCTATAACCGTACTCTCACCCCGTTTGGATTTCAGGCCGAAGAGCGTACTTACTGGCAGGCAAAGG
>JBDHYT010000194.1:0-5697 GCA_039811485.1 Marinilabiliaceae bacterium
ACCATAACCAAATAGGTGAAGTAGGTTACAACTTAGGTCTGAATATCTCAACTGTAAAAAACAAGATAAAGGAGATAACCGTAGGTACCAAACAGGAATTTGCAGGCTATAACCCACAGGGTGAAGGTACTATAACCTGGGCTAAAGTAGGACAGCCAATAGGTGCATTCTATCTGATTAAGACTGATGGAATATTCCAGAATCAGGCCGAGATAAATGCTCACGTTGATGCCAATGGCAATCTGTTGCAACCTAATGCGGCTCCCGGTGATATTAAATTCCTTCCAAATCTTGAAGAACGCGCCAAAAAAGGTAAAAATGGCGTTATTACCGACGACGACCGTCAGTATGCAGGCAGTCCGTTCCCCGATTTCACCTTCGGTATCCGTGCCGGTGCCAACTGGAGAGGTTTCGATATCGATATGTTCTTTGATGGAATGCAGGGTAACAAAATTTATAACTTTACACGTGCCCGCTTAGAGTCATCGAACCTATACACCAACTATAGCACCCGTCTGCTCAACTCCTGGACACCTCAAAACACCAAAACTGACATTCCGCGCTACACAATGTCCGACCCTAACAACAACAGCCGCCGCGTGAGCGACAGATGGATTGAGGATGGATCGTTCCTGCGCCTTAAAACCCTAGAGTTTGGCTACACTCTTCCGGTAAGTATTTCACGCCTTGCAAGTATCGATAACCTAAGGGTTTATACAGCAATGGAAAATCTGTTCACCATCACCAAGTACAAAGGATTTACACCCGACCTAGGCCAGAACAACGGTCAGAATGGTGGAACAACCGGAACAATGACACGTGGTACAGACCATGGTCGTTTCCCATTGGCCCGTACTATTTCACTTGGTTTGCAGTTGACGTTTTAAAGCTTAAAAAATTAAACTCATGAAAAGAAAAATATATAAATATCTGGCTCTGATTCCCGGAATAATGCTAATGACAGCTTGTAACGAATCAGATTTCCTGAACCTTAATAACCCAAACAATCAAACTGAAGAGGTTTACTGGGTTGATGAGGCCGGGGTACAAAAAGCAATGGCAACCGTTTACTCGCCTATCCGTGCTCAGATGTACGGCTATTATGGTGCCTTCACTGGTTTTCAGAATATGAATATCCGTGCCGATGATACCTGGGCTATTCCTGATGACCCGGAGTCATGGCAAATTGGAACATTCATCAATACACCCAATACCGACCGCTACGACTACAGCACCATGTATAAGTGCATTCAACGAGCCAACGTATTGTTATCCAAGATTGAAAAAGTAACGATGGATGCCAACAAGAAGAAAGAGTTGATAGCAGAGGCCAAGTTCCTTCGCGGATTCACCTACTTCCTTTTGGAAATCAACTACGAGAAAGTGCCTCTGAAACTGATTCCGTCAAACGAGAGCTCCGACGAAATTATGAAACCCTCTGCATCGGCCGCTGAGATATGGAAACAGATTGAGAGCGACCTGAAGGATGCTAAGGATGGTCTTCCCATCACACGTCCAAGCAACGAAGCCGGAAGGGTGACCAAAGGTGCTGCAATTGCTCATCTGGGTAAGGCTTATATTTTCCAGGGAAAATATGCAGAAGGTGAAGCCGAACTTAAAACTATTATGCAGTCGCCTTACACCTACGATCTTGTGGATAATACTGACGATAATTTCACCGAATTTACAGAACTCAACAAAGAGTCGGTTTTCGAAATTGTTTATGATGGCCGTTTTGGTAGCGGATCGTGGGGCGACGAAGGTGCTACATCTACCCAGGGTAATGTTTTGCCAAATTTCTTCGGCCCCGAAGGCTCAGGCGGATGGTTTAAAATAATGCCAACTGCTTATATGGTCGATGAGTTTGTTAAAGAGTTGCGACCAACAGGTGCCGACACCAAATACGACAAACGGATGTACACCAGCCTATATTGGAAATATTCCGATTTTGGCGATGTTGTAAGTGATAAAACATGGTTTGCAGGTAAAAATTTCGACAAACTATGGGCAGACACAAAAGGCAAGCGTGACAAGGGTATGCCTGATTTCTCCGAAATAAATGGTGTTAAAGGCCGATTCCTGTTAAGAAAGTTCACCAACTTTTATATCGATACTGATGGTGCCAACAGTATGTACGACCAAAAGAACCAAAACAATAACCTGAGGGTTATGCGTTTTGCCGAAGTCTTGCTTTTGCATGCCGAGGCTTGTATCAAAACCAATAAGCTAACCGATGCAGCCAACGATTTGACCCGGATCAGAAACAGGGCCGGTCTTGCTGCCAAAAGCTGGGCTAATGCCGATGAACTGTGGAAAGAGATGGAGCATCAGAAACTGCTTGAACTGTTTTTCGAAGGTCACAGGTTTTTCGACCTGAAGCGTTGGTACACCTATGATCAAATGAAGGCTCTGTTTATTCAGAACAATAAGCAGGGTGCCGAAAACTTCCTGCCAAAGCACTTCTGGTTGCCTATACCCCAGGGCGAACTCAATACCAATACCAAAATCACTCAGCACCCGTTGTGGTAATCTTTAAGTGGATTAGGATGCCGGACTTTCCGGCATCCTTTATTCAAATTCATTTTGCTGTTATCCTATTTTCAACAATTTGTGTATGAAGAATATAGCCGTTATTTTGAAGTTTGTTTTTATTTTGTCGATTGTTGCTGTTGTAGGGCTTCTGTCGGGTTGTGAAGATAAGGAAGACCAGCCACAGTTTTTGTTCCCGCAGGAGTTGATTGCGAATATGCAGAATGGAAACCTGCTTAAAGTTGTTGAGAATAAGGTAGATAGCTACACTTTGATTTTTGAAAAGGGCACTGTTTCGCTATTGAAGAGTGAAGTGGTATCTGTACGCCGTGATGATTCGAAATGGATCACTGTCTTTTCGTTCATTGATGGCCGGCAGCTGAATGTGCCTACTTTGGGTGTTGCTATCGATGATGCAGTAAGGAAGCTAACCCTCAATCCGTCAGGTTACGCACCATTGGCTGTTGAGCTCCAGTTGTCGTTTCCCGTGGCAGGGCGTGTAAGAGCCGTGGTAAGGGGTAAGAATGGCTCTAATGGCAATATAAGTCACCTGTTTCCTGAAAATAGTGCCAATCAGGTTATTAATGTTCTGGGGTTATATCCCGATTATGAAAATACGGTTGATATATTTTTGACCGATAATGATGGAAATGAGCGATGTGGTACATCCATCAAGGTCAAAACAGCTCCTATGGAATATCTTTATCAATTGAAAATCAAAGTAAAAGAATCAAAACCTGCCTTAATGGAGGAGGGCTTGACTCTGATTAGTTTCCTGGGTTCTAACGAACTCGACACCGACACCCCGTTTATGATTGATGCCGAAGGCGAAATACGCTGGTTTCTTGCACTCAAAGGACACAAAGAGTTAGGGAATATCCAGACTCATACGGGATTGCAGAGATTGAAAAACGGAAATTTTCTTTGTGCCGACATAAAAACAAGCAGGATTATTGAAATGGATATGCTTGCTAATGTGGTTAAAACCTGGGATATACGCTCTATGGGTTATAGGTTTCATCATGAGGTAATTACTATGCCTAATGACAATTTTTTGGTTCTTGTGGATGACGACAACACCTATAATGCCAATGGTATCAATACCGTGGAGGATGTGGTTATTGAAGTTGATCATCAGACCGGCAAAGTTCTGACACGGTGGGATTTGAAGAAATCGCTCGACGAAACCCGAAGCATAATGACCGATCCTGTGGACTGGACCGAGAAGGATTGGGCTCATAGCAACGGCATAGCTTATTCACCTTCCGACGACTGTATTATTGTTTCGTGTCGTTATCAGGGAGTTGTGAAACTTGATAGAAATAATAATGTTAAGTGGATTTTGGCGCCACATAAGGGATGGAACAAAGGTATTCATACAGGTAGGCTCCTCAATCCGGTTGACATTAACGGCAAGCTACTTGCCGATATTGAGGTTACCAATGGTGATAAAGCAGCCACCGATTTCGATTGGAGTTGGGGCGGCCATAATCCCAGCATTCTTGCCGATGGCTCGCTTATGATGTTCGATAATGGCTATTTCCGTCATTATAAGGGCAATAACCTGTCCGATTTTCGTAATCCTGAGAATTACAGCCGTTCGGTAATCTACCGGATCGACGAGAATAATATGACGGTGCGCCAGATGTGGCAGTATGGAAAAGAGCGCAAGCGGGATTGCTGGGCTGTGGCCGTGTCATCAACCCAATATCTGGGCAAAAAACAGAATGTTCTTTTCTGCCCCGGAGTAGGAACTGCCAATAGCGGTGGTTTTGGAGGTAAGGTAGTTGAGGTAAGTAAATATTCGAAGGAGGTGGTTTTTGAACTGGAACTCACATCCCCCACGATAATGATATTTCACCGCGCAACGCGTCTTCCGTTATATTGTTGGATCTAAATGAGTTGATAGTGTTTCATAGTTTTATTGTTTAATTTAGTGTGAAACTCCCGTTGCAGAAATTATGGGTTTTGGAGGCTGCAACGGGAGTTGTTTGTCTGTGATTAGTTTTGTAGCACAGTTGCTTTCTCAATTATTACCGATTCTTTACCAAGGTTTTTAATTTCTATTCTAACACTTCGTTTGTTGTTTTCAGGCTCAGGTAATGTGTTGAATTTCAATTTCAACATCTCGTCTCTTTTGTTGGTTTTTGCTTTTATCTCGCTTCTATTCACCTCTTTACCCGTAACCTGCTATATATTGGCAGCCGAAATGGCCAAATCTCTAGTCCTCTTTGTGTTAACGGTAAGTTCGTAAGCGGCCGAATGGTCGAGATATATCATCTGGGTAACCGATTCGCCCGGTTTCAATTGCAACGATTTATTCCCTTTTTCAGAATTTACTATCTTCCCTTTTCCCTCCCAAGGGAAAATAGTGCCGGAATAACTGAAGTCTCCGTTGGGCAACAGATTATCTGTGGTTTCCCATTGATAGAATCGCACATAATCGACCTCCATAGTTACGCCGTTAATCCCGTAAGCTCCAAAGAAGATGTTCATGGCATGGTTGGGCGATTTGATGTCGTTTACATCCCAATACTCCTTTATCAGTTCGCCATCGATGTAGAATTTCAATCCGGAGGGGCTCCATAGCATTGAGTGGGTAACCCACTTTCCTTTGAAATCGCCCTTTACGATGTGATGACCAATGTTACGTTCAAACCTCCCGTTCTTATCCACATTGCCGTGAAGCACAATCTCGGTGGTGATATATTCGCACATATCTATCTCAAACACCTGGCCGCGCGGACGAATACCTTTGATACCCAGTGCTTCACCATCTTTTTCGAGATAATATTTCAAGTCGGGACCGGGCGAATCGAACCAGAATGCAAGATTCACTCTGTCACCACCATCTTCTATGTAGCGTCGGATGCGGGCTTCAATAAATCCGCCCACAAGACCTTCTGTTTTATCTTGATTGGTAGTGTAGTTGTAGCTTTGAATAGAAGAGATTTGCCTGTTGGCACCTGGATAAAGCTTGTCGGTGGCTTTCAGAATTATTGAGTTGCCGGTCATCTCATAGTCGGCGGCAGGCAGAGTGTTATTTTGCATTGAAGCGGCTGCCTCGTTATTGAACCAGTCGAGCGACGAAAAATATCTGTCCCACCACTTGGTTGTGTCTAATTGTTGCTGGTTAAACTCATCGTGCCACATCAGTTTCATCCCTTG
>JBDHYT010000195.1:0-5690 GCA_039811485.1 Marinilabiliaceae bacterium
CGTTATCATATTGGCCGATGGCACATCTCGTCGGGCTACGAGATGTTGAAAATAGCATCGCCCGACTATCATTTTTTTTCTGCCGGTGTTGGCATTTACCTGTAAAAATAAAGCATGCTATGAGATACCTACTGATACTTTGTACGATTTTTTTATCGTTTTTTGCAAACAGTTTATTCGCACAATCCATGCTGAACCTTAAGATTGATAAAAACTGGGAATTCCGCCAGCTCTCACTTGGCAAGTGGCTACCTGCCACAGTGCCGGGCACGGTTCATACCGACCTGATGGCCAATGAAGTTATTGATGATCCCTTTTTCAGAACCAACGAAACCACTATGCAGTGGATCGACAAGGTAGATTGGGAGTATAGAACCACTTTTGATGTCACCGACGAAATAGCAGACAAAAATATCATAAACCTTGTATTCAAAGGGTTAGACACCTACACAACCGTATTTCTCAACTCTAAGAAGATACTGGAGAGCAACAATATGCACCGGATATGGAAGGTGGACATCAGAAAAGAGTTAAAAAAAGGCGAAAACACACTTCGGATTGTGTTCGACTCGCCCATTCGTCGAGGCATGAATGAACTCCAGAAATACGGACTCCGGCTTCCCGCCTCCAACGACCAGAGCGAAAATGGCGGCATGGGAGCCAATAAAGTGAGCGTATTTACCCGTAAAGCAGGTTACCACTACGGTTGGGACTGGGGTCCACGATTCGTTACTTCGGGAATATGGAGAGATGTGATACTTGAGGCAGCCGACGAAATTCTTATTGAAGACCTGTTCATCAAACAGAACAGTGTTAACGCCCAAAGTGCATCACTATCGGCAGAGGTAAACCTCAAAAGTGAGGAGGCCGGAAACTACACCGTATCGCTGATAAATAAGAATGACGGTAAAGTACTCAACAAAACCAATGTGAACATCGCAAAAGGCGACAATACCGTTTCGGTGGATGCAACAATACGTAAGCCACAACTTTGGTGGCCGACCGGAATGGGCAAACAAAATATGTATCAGTTTGAAATTCAGATATCTAAGAACAACAAAGTAGTTGCTACAAAAAGCATAGCTACCGGATTGCGCACCATTGAACTGGTAAGAGAAAAAGACCAGTGGGGTGAAGCGTTCTACTTCAAAATGAACAATATACCACTGTTTGCCAAGGGTGCCAACTATATTCCCAACGACAGTTTTCTGCCTCGCGTTGGTAAGGCAGGTTACGAAAAAGTGGTTGCCGATGCCGTAAATGCAAATATGAATATGCTACGAATTTGGGGTGGCGGTGTCTATGAGGATGACTATTTTTACCAGCTGTGCGACGAAAAAGGAATTCTGATATGGCAGGATTTCATGTTCGCCTGCTCGATGTATCCCGGCAATGCCGAATTCCTTGAAAACGTGAAAGAGGAAGCCATCGACAATGTAGTCAGACTTAGAAACCACCCAAGTATAGCACTATGGTGCGGCAATAACGAAATAAACACAGCATGGCACTTCTACGGTAATGGCGGCTGGGGCTGGAAACATAACTATACCGCACCTCAACAAGAGATGATTAACGATGCTTATCTGGCTATATTCCACGATGTTATACCTTCAGTACTTAATGAGTATTCTTACGGAATAGATTACTGGCCATCGTCGCCACAGGCGGGCTATGAAGCCAATGAGCACGCCAGTGACACCAACACATCGGGCGATATGCACTATTGGGGTGTGTGGCACTCACTCCACCCCTTCTCCGACTACGACAAATACAAGGCACGTTTCATGAGCGAATATGGCTTCCAGTCGTTCCCCGAATTTGAAACAGTGAAAAAATATGCACTTCCCCAGGATTACGATATCGAATCAGCAGTAATGTCGTCGCACCAACGGAGCGGCATCGGCAACCTGCGGATAAGGGAATATATGGGACAGGAATATAATGTGCCTGCCGGTTTCGAGCAGTTCCTTTATACGAGCCAAATACTTCAGGCAAAGGGAATTAAAGCAGCCATTGAGGCTCATCGCCGCGCACGCCCCTACTGTATGGGTACCCTCTTCTGGCAGATTAACGACTGCTGGCCGGTGGCAAGCTGGAGCAGCACCGACTATTACCATAACTGGAAAGCTATGCACTACATGGCCAGGAAAGCATTCGAACCGGTAATACTAAGCATCACCAAAGAGGATGACCAGGTGAAAGTATATGCCGTATCCGACCATCTGAAAGATTTCAAAGCAATGATGACAGTCACACTCAACGATTTCAACGGAAAAGTTATAAGCACATCGCAACGCCAGGTAACCGTTAGTGCTGCCACATCATCTGTTATTGAGAGCATCGACTACGGCAAACTTATTGGCTCGGCAAGCAAAGATGCTGTGTTTATGAAAGTTACACTAACAAGTAGCAAAGAGATTATTGCAAGCGGGTTGCACTATTTCGACTCCATGAAGAACCTCAAACTCCAACAGCCCGACATCAATTATAGTGTGGCATCATCAAAAACAGGAGTTGTAACACTAACCATCAGTTCATCAACCCTGGTTAAAGACCTGATGCTGGCAATTCCCGGCCATTTCACCCATTTTAGTGATAACTATTTCGACCTGCTTCCGGGCGAAACAGTCACACTGACATTAGAAACAGAGCTGTCAGCCGAAGAAGTTGAAAAATCACTAACAATCAGACACTTACTTACAAAATAAAACATTGCCTCAGATATGAAAATACTTAAAGAAAAGCTGTTAACCTCAAAACATGCCATAGCTTTTACAGGCGCGGGCATTTCTGTGGAAAGTGGCATTCCGCCGTTCAGAGGCGAACATGGCATCTGGAACAAATACGATCCCGAATCACTCGACATCGATTTCTTTTTCAGCCACCCGGAGCAGTCGTGGCAGGTTATACGCGAGGTTTTCTACGGTTTCTTCGGGAAGGCCACTCCCAATATGGCGCATAAGATGCTTGCACAACTTGAAAAACAAGGCCTGCTCAAAGCCGTAATAACCCAAAACATAGATAATCTTCATCAGGAGGGTGGCAGTAAGGCCGTTATCGAATATCACGGTAACAGCAAACAGATAAAATGCACCAGGTGCAGCCATATTGAGCCGGTAACAGAGGAACTGCTTGCTACCATACCCGTACTTTGCAGCAAATGCGGTTCGCTGATGAAGCCCGATTTTATATTCTTTGGTGAGGGGATTCCTCCCACGGCTCATTATCTGAGCGTTGAGAATGCCCGGCAGGCCGACCTGGTAATAATAGTGGGTGCGCAGGGCGAAGTGTTTCCGGCGGCCAACATACCCTACGAAGCCAAACGCAACGGAGCCTTCGTGATAGAAATCAATCCCAGTGCGACCACTTTTACCCGCGACATTACCGATCATCACATAGCAATGAAAGCAGGTGAAGCCTTTAAACTGCTATCGGACCAGATGTAAATGCGAGGCTGCTGAAATCTTAAATCTTATGGCTGTTATGGATATTTACTATTTTTTGTTGTATATTTAAACCCGTTTTAAATAGTGTTTCATATTATTTGAATGAGGCACTTGATTACGACAACTGATTGTTAATTAACCTCTTCTGAAAGGAAGAAATTTAACTAAAACTGAATAAAATGAAGTTACTCGAAGGAAAAACAGCCATTATTACCGGTGCTGCCCGCGGTATCGGAAAAGCCATTGCAATCAAATATGCCCAGATGGGCTGTAACGTGGCATTTACCGACCTTGCCATCAACGATGCAGCAAAAGCAACCGAGGCCGAGCTTAACGCACTTGGTGTAAAAGCCAAAGGATATGCCTCTGATGCCAGTAATTTTGCTGATACTCAAAGAGTGGTTGAAGAGATTGTTAAAGATTTCGGAAGAGTGGATATTCTTATCAACAATGCCGGTATCACAAAAGACACACTATTAATGCGTATGACCGAAGATCAGTGGGATGCGGTTATCAACGTCAACCTTAAGTCGTGCTTCAACTTCACAAAAGCAGTTCAGGGCACAATGCTTAAGCAACGCAGTGGCTCCATCATCAACATGAGCAGCGTGGTAGGTGTTAGCGGTAATGCCGGTCAGGCTAACTATGCCGCCTCAAAAGCTGGTATGATTGGTTTCACCAAGTCGATAGCAAAAGAGCTTGGCTCGCGCGGAATCCGTAGCAACGCCATTGCACCGGGCTTCATCATGACCGAGATGACCCAGGTGTTGAGCGAGGATGTTAAGAAGGAGTGGATTGAAAAAATTCCATTGAAGCGTGGCGGTACACCCGAAGATGTGGCCAATATATGCGTATTCCTTGGTTCAGACCTGTCGTCTTATGTATCGGGACAAACAATACATATTTGCGGTGGTATGAATATGTAATTATTTATCACATTATTATGAAGGGTGGAGCATTATCCACCCTTTTTTTTTATATTTGGTCTCAAGGCAACAATGAGTTCGGTTTTTGTTACTACTCAACCGGTGCTTTAATTGATATTTTCAACTCTATGAGACAATTACACCCATTTCTTCTGATATTGCTGATGGCAGCGACTCTTGCCTCATGCAGCACAACCTACCAGCTAAGGCAGATAGACATTTTGCGCCCTGCAGCCTATACTTTGCCATCCGATGCCAGGTCGGTGGTGTTGGTTAACAACACACTGCCCTATCGTTCGGCCACAACCCACCGCATAGTGATGTTGCCGGAATATGCCACCATCGACTCGCTATATCTCGACAGAATGCCGGTGGTAATAATGGAATCACTTAAAAAAGAACTTATTAACCGCGGTTACTTCGACAGGGTAGAGATTGACACCATATCGATAAAAGATCCGCAATCGAAACGGATGGCAGCAGCCGACCAGAACACCATCAACAATATGGCAATACGCTATGGTACCTATGCAGTATTGCTTCTGGACGACTTTAGCTACGAAACACTTCTGCAGATCGACCAACCCGAATATGGATGGTATTTTGCAACACTCACTGCCGATTCAAAAACGCTTTGGCGGTTTTCGGCCATAGGAGGCAACACAATAGGCACCTTTGAAGTTCAAAAAGATACGCTTTACTGGTCGGGCGAAGGCAATTCGCCACAGTTGTCAACAGCCAATATACCAAACCACCTTTCGGTACTTTACGAATTGGGCAAATATGCAGGAAGCCGCTTTGCCAACCAGATAACCCCGTATTGGGAGAGTAAGTCGCGGGTAATTTTCACCTCAGGCAACGGTTACTTTATGAATGCAGCCGACTGGGCATCGAAGAACAACTGGGACGAGGCATCAAAACTGTGGAACTATATTTACCAAAACGGCAAAACAATTGAAAAAGCAAGAGCCGCATCTAATATTGCCCTGGCTATGGAGATGGAAGGCCGGATTGACGAAGCTGCAATATGGTGTGCACTGAGCATCAATGAATACGACAAAATAAAATCGTCATACGCAGCACAGGAAAAAATAATTATAGCCCGATATTTCAGAGAGTTACACCAACGCCAGGAAGAGGTCAAAAAGCTGAAAAAACAATTGAATGAGTAATATTCATGCTACTACACTACTACTCTTCATACTCCTACAACCCGTTGTGGGTCAACACAAACCACTGAGGCTGTCGGATATTGAGACACAGAGTGCACTGGTTATCGACCTTGGCAGCAATGACACTCTTTTCAGATACAACGAAA
>JBDHYT010000196.1:0-5688 GCA_039811485.1 Marinilabiliaceae bacterium
TTTTGTTCAATATAGGTTGTGAACTCACTTCATTACCAGTGAGTTCATAATCTCTTTTTCCGATTCGGCCATTAGGTTGCTGTCGGCGTCACAAATTGGCAACTGTTTATTTTCGCAAAAATCTATTACCAGTGTCATGTCGTGCCAGCGGCCAAGAAGTTGTTCGGCATATTTGTAGTGAGCCACTTCATGGTGCTGGAAGCACTTTCCAAACAGCTCGTTGGCCAGATTCATCAAAAAATAGATTCGTTTTAGCTGGTGGCGTGCTTTGTGCCACAATTCGCGGTTTTCGATTCCTCCCTTCAGCAGCTCTTCCGATCTTTGGCGCAGATCATCAATATAGCCCGATACTGACTCTGGTGTAACTGTCAACTGCCGTAATCCAATGGAATCGGTGATGTTTTTGGCGAGGGTGATTGTTGTGGCAAATTCACTGTATTTCTCTTGTTGCCTCTCAATCTTTTGATCGATGCTTTCGGCCATTTCGATGTTGGCATACATCGGATGCGACTCAAACAGTGCTTTGATAATCTGCCAGTCGCGTATTTTGCCCGATCTCTTTGCTATTCGCTTTAGGGTAGTCTGGTAGTCGTTGTCAACAGTTTCGGGCGACAGCTCCTCTATCAGGTTAAGCAGTGTTACCAGGTATTTCATCTCTACCCGCATCCGGTGTATTACCTCTTCTGACGGATTTGTTACCGATTCGTTGAATAGGAGTCTGAAGCAGGTGTAATGCTCTTCAAAACCGCGGATAAATGTAAATACTGGCATATTTATCTAATTAAAAATTTCAGCTTCTATAGGGTGACGCAATCCGGCCGCATCTGCAAATATAGCTTTTACTGAGCCAATCAGCACTTTTGCCTCCACAATAATTGGAACCCTGTTTTTGTCGTCGGTAACCCATACGGTCATATCCTCGCCGCTCTTAAATATTGTTCCCTCCACAAGCAATGGTTTGAATTTCAGGCATCTGAACTTTCTTCCTTCACGTGTTTTTATGGTTTCTACACCAAGGTAACGGATGTGCAGATTGTGTATTTCACCATCGACAAGCATTTTTATCGGTATCCTGGTGCCGGGAGCATATTTGTGATAAGGTATGTTGCGTGCCCTGTAAACCATGCTAAGTACATCGAAGGCGCAATCGTTCCATTTGATGGTCATGTTCCTTGCCGGCTCTTTCTCCTTTTGTATCCTTCCGTTGATAATCCGTTTGGTGTGGTCGAAAGTATAATAGTTGTTGGTGTAGTTGCTTCCTTCATGGTTGACCTGCTTAAACATATATGGTTCCAGATGGAGGGTATCTACAACTACCTCAAAGGTGTCGCGTACTTTGTAGAAGAAATCGTAATTTTTATAGGTGTTGCCATAGGCCGATATGTGATAAGCAGGTTTCTTGTCCCATTTGCCCTCCTTAACGCTGAAGGTTACCTCGCCGGCATTCATCCACACAAAGTGCCAGTTGTAGAATGCCTGATACCTTACCTTTTCGCCCGGCTTAAACGATATGTTGAAATCGGAACATTGTGCTTTAGAATAAAATGTGGTGCCGGCAAATAGCAGAATAGCAAACAATACTCTTATGTGGTGGATTTGTATGGTGTTGAATTTCATTTGGTTTTGAATATTTGTTTCCTGATATAAAAATCTATTGCGAAGCTTTGGCGGCATTAAAATGCAGTGCTTCACGCCAATCTTTATTTTTTAGTTACAAAAACCAAGCCTTTATTTTTTTACCGTGCCGATTCGTTTCTCCACCGACTCAATTTTTTGAGTCAGTCTGTTTCCCTTCCCTTTTCTGATATCCATAGTTATGGTGCAGTATATTCTGTCAGAGTCGGTTATCAAAATGTCGTGAGCCTTACCGATAATATCAAGTGCTTCCTGCATAGTGTCGGTCTCAATGGTGGTGCCCATGCTGTTGAGTTTATATGATATTCCGCTTTGGTCTATCATTTTTATAACCCTGCTCACATATTGGCTTACGCTGTCGCCCTTGTCGGTTGGGAACATAGCGAAATTGAGTAATACTGACATAGTTACTGTTTTTTGCGGGTTGATATTGGTTTTCTGAATTTTTGCGAGAACTGGTAAATATCGAATTTCGATTTGTCTATCTCTATTTTGATGTCCCAGTTGGCGCGTACATTCACCCTGTCGGGATAGTAGAACACAGCTTCGGGCATCACACCTGCCTGATAATCACCTGTATCCCAATCTCCGCTGCGGTTGCTGTCGTTCACTATTTTAATCATATATTCGCCCACTTTTATGTAGCGGAAGGCTATCTTTCCCGATGCAGGTACGTAGCCCTGTCGCACCACTTTCTCGTCGCGGCTCATCACCTGAATCAGGTAATCGGGCCCGGGGTTTACCACGTTGACATATAACGTGCCGTAGCTGTCGGTTTTTCTGATGCCAAACTGATGGTTGATGGTCTTATTGGCCACACCGTAGTAATCGATCAGTGCAGCCGAATCGATTGCCAGCACATACTCTTCACCGGGCTGCCATTCGCGTTGTATTTTGTAGCGGCGTATTTGCATCGTATCAGCCGAAAAGGTGAAGTCGAGCGGACTCTTCAGCGTATCCGATTTCAGATACAGCTTCATTGCAGCCCTGTCGGCGCGGATGGCCGGTGTAGGCAACACCATATTTAGCGGCGCGTATATGTCGATTGTTGATGCCAGTTGGGGTTTTAATGACGGAATCTCCTCTTTTTCACCTTTTTTCTTCTTTTTCTTTGGCTCGGTCGAGAAGTGCCACATATCCAATGTGTCGGTTTTAGTTGTAGTGCGTAGTAATGAGTCGAGAACCTGATATTTTACTGCAATCTTCAACGAATCGCTGCTGTACATCAGGCTGTCGGTGAGCCACAACGATATGGTGTCGCTCATAGGCGACCTCTCCATCACGAAGGGTTTTACGGCCTTGTCGCGCCCGGGAAACGAGAATTGGGGCAATGTTGTGTTGGGTAGGTTGAATGCGAAAGTAAGTTTGTTTGGTTGTTTTCTCTCTTCCGATTTAATATACTGATCTACCGGTTTTTCCTTGAACAGGAACATCAGCAGCGAGTCGGGCGTATAGAAAAGTTGTTCGCGCGTAACGGTTGAATCGGGTGCAATAGAATCGGTGATTGTGCGATATTCGTAACTCGGCACAATAATATCTTTCAGAAAGGCTATCTGTTCTCCTTTCTGGTCGAAGCGGTAGTTGCGGTTCAGGTCGTCGAGGGCGTAAAGCCTGTATTTGCCGGGTGCCACATTTTGAACCGAGAAGCGACCTGTAGCATCGCTCTTGGCTATTCGGTTTGGCACCAGCTTAACAAGTGCCGAGTCTTCAAGGTTTTTATGAAGCAGAATCTGTATCCCGTCGGCAGGCGAAAGGTCGAAAGCATCGAAAAGAGTGCCGGAAATCACCATCGAGTCGGTACTCTCCCCTGTCGAAAATGAAAACCTGAAATTGTTCAGTACATTGCCTTCGTTGTTGTCGGATATGGCATCGGCAAAGTCGAGCGTATAAGTTGTTGCAGGCTGAAGCTCTTCTTCGAATGTGATTCTGAGTCTCTTGCCGCGTGCATCTATCACCGGTCGTTTATTGACAGGGGGCGATACCACAAATTTCTGGTTGATATCCTTAAGTTGTATTAGTTCGTCGAATTCAATGTCGATATGCCTTCCTTTGTAGTTCAATGCATTGGGCTGTGGGTTAGAACTCACCATCACAGGCGGGCGTTCGTCTTTAGGGCCTCCGGTTGGAGTGCCCGGGTTGGCACAGTGCCACAATGTCAGTAGTGGAGACACCAACAGGAGCAGATATATTATTCTCTTTTTCAAGGCAGATATATTTTATTGCAAATTTAATAAGATTCCATGATGTGTTGTGCTAAATTGCGTTTTATTATATTTTCATGGATTATTGAACCATCGACCAACTATCTGTATTATGAGATTACTATGTTTTTTGGTTGCTTTATTGTGTGCCGGTGGATGTGTGAGGCATAAACCCGGGCACTATCCTGCCGATTTGGTGGCCATAGACTCGCTTCTGCGGAGTGATGCTGAAAAGGGCTGGGCACTGCTTGCCGATTATGATGCGGGTGGGCTTAGCCGCACATCTAAAGCCTATTACGGGCTTTTATATACCATTGCTGCCGATAAGCTCGACTCTGTATTTCAATCCGATTCGCTTATCAATGATGCATCGTACCGCCTAAGGCACGACCCGATGCAGCATGCCCGCAGCATGTTTTATAGCGGACTGGTGCGTTACCGTATAAATAAGGAAGATACGGTGGCATTTCAGCGTATGGTAGAGGCACGCAACATTTGCGAAAAATATAAGATTGAGGAGCCATTTTTGAGGGGGATGATTGCCTACTACCTAGCAGCGAATCATCTTTTTTATAATAATTGTACCGAGGCTCTTACATACCAGCAGGAAGCAATTAAATACGGTTCTATGCAAGACGATACTCTTTCGCAGCTTGCCGATAAAATTGGACTTAGCAGTATTTATATTTCGATGGATAGCCTTGATGAAGCAGAGAAGATATTAAGGTCCTTACCTCCTGAAGAAACTCTTTCTCTGGATTTTCAATCACATATTTATAGTCTGTGCTCTTTGCTATCTGAACTTCAAGATGATAATGAGAAATCCTTGTACTACATCAAAAAACTATTATTACCCGATTTTGCTGATTATGTAAATGAAGCTCCGCTGTATTATTCTATGAGTAGCATATTCCATAATCTTAATATGCCCGACAGTGCTCTGTACTATGGAGAGAAGGCAATAGCTTCTATTAAAGATACTTCAATATTGTATTATGAGGCATTCCGACATACAGCAGTTGTAGCATCAGAATTAAAGAATTATAAAATTGCAGCCCAATATTTTGAACAGGCACTCAATTTAAGTCTTGATTATGCCGAAGAGATTGCTAAACAGCGACTTATAGAGATAGAGAAACGCTACGATATGCTTAGGGTGAAGCAGGAGAGTGCCGAAGAGAAGGCTCAACTTCATAAGTATATTGCTATACTGGTTGTGGCTCTGCTTATTGTATTGATTGTACTCTTTCTGCATTATGCTAAACATGTGAAACGCAAAGCACAGGAGACCGAAATACAGGATAACCTGCAAAAGCAAAAAGTAGCATCAAATGCGCTACTGCTGACACTTAAATATAATGCAGAAATGGACGAACGGATAGAGATAATTTCTAACAAAGAGAACATTGCCAATATTAATATTAAAAACGAGTTACAAAAACTTAAAAAGCAAACCCGGAAAGTTACCTTGGATAATATATATAATTTATTAGTTGATAACGAACTAATGGCAGATACCGATGAGCTGAATGGGTTTAAATTTACCAAAGAAGAGTTACTGATAAATTACTTTATGAATCAGGGTTGGGATAATAAACAAATTGCCCAGATAATAAATTCAACACCGCAAATTATTAAAACAAAAAAATACCAGATTAACCAAAAAATTGACGGAAAATCCACTCCTCAACCACTCGAAACAGAGTGAAAAGCAGCCATTTTTACCAACAAATGTGGTGAAAAATATTTTTATAACCATCACTTTATGAGTGTGATACAGAAAAAATATGGTGAAAAACTGCCTGACTGTTTTAAAATTTGTAAAACGATAGGTTTGCTGTTGTAACTTAGA
>JBDHYT010000197.1:0-5668 GCA_039811485.1 Marinilabiliaceae bacterium
GCACATCCGGAAGCTCTGGGGGTTCTGTGACACTCTTGGTGCGCGAAATTCCTTCACGCGTCGTGATTTTTGCGAGGGGTGGACGTGGAGGTGATGGCGCTGACGGAGTAAGAGGTCGAGACGGTGCGGATGGCGAAAATGGAAGACAGCCCTTTATTTTTAAGAGGGGAGGTTCTGACGATGTAGGAACGCCAGGAAAGCCTGGCGCCCCCGGCCAATCTGGAGGAAACGGTTCAGATGGAGGCAGAGGTGGATCGGGCGGACGGATAAGAATTGTTTTGGTCGCAAAAAATCCGCCCGAAAATTGGCAATCGCATTTTGAGGTTTTCTTAGAGGCGGGGATAGGGGGAATTAGAGGAAAGGCAGGGTTCGGCGGTCGTGGTGGTAAGGGTGGTACCGGAAAGACTTTTGTGTCGGTCAATCTTTTTGCCTCTTTGTCGAATGCCGGCAAAGAGGTTTCAATCGTTGACTGTGATGCGGAAGAACCCAATGTTGCCCAGTTTATAAGGGGGGAGTTAACCGGCAGGACTGAAGTGCTTCAGGAGATTCCGGTTATCGATACTTCGAAATGCACATTTTGTGGCAAATGTGGTGAATATTGTACCTATAATGCCATTATGGTTATACCTAATGCCCGCTATATTAATGTTATTGAAGATTTGTGTCATGATTGCGGAGCGTGCTACGTTGCCTGCAGTCATGATGCAATAACTCCTAAGAAAAAAATTATTGGTTATGTTTCAGGTTATAACTATAACGAAACCTGTGATGTTGCAGAGGCACGCATTGAGGTAGGAACCCATTCTGCAGTGCCGGTAATAAAAAAAGCAATCAATAGCATTGAAAATAACCGGCTCACCATACTTGATTCTCCTCCGGGAATTTCGTGCCCGTTTATAACAACTGCCGACAGAGCCGATTATGTGGTTCTGGTAACCGAGCCGACTCCTTTCGGACTTAATGACCTTAAACTGTCGGTTGATACTCTCCGCGAACTGAATAAGCCTTTCGGAGTAATTGTGAACCGTGCAGGCCTTGGAAGCAGCGATGTGTATGATTATCTGAAAGATAACAATATTTCTCTTCTGCTGGAGATTCCGTTTGACAGGTCTTTTGCCTCGATATATTCCAACGGTGATTTATTGGTAAATCATAGTTATGAGTGGGAGGATAAGTTTGTGAATCTGTATGAAGCCATAACTGAAAGTATGGCGGATGTTAATTGATTGTAATGAATGAGATAGTTGTTTTAAGTGGTAAAGGGGGAACCGGAAAAACTTCGGTCAGCGCTGCTTTTGCCACTATGGCCGGAGGTACGGTTGCAGCCGACTGTGATGTTGATGCTGCCAATCTAAGGCTGATTCTTGACCCTCAGAATTATGTTGAACAGCCGTTTGTGTCGGGCCATAAGGCTGTTATTGATAAGGCGCACTGCACCAACTGTGGCGTGTGTGTTGATTATTGCCGTTTTGATGCCATTCATGTTGTGGATGATGAGGTTGTTATCAGGGATTCGTCGTGTGATGGCTGTGAACTGTGTATGCGGGTATGTCCCGAAAGTGCAATAACTATGATTCCCGAGGATGGCAGCCGCTGGTATGAAGGCAGCTACAGAAACGGCACACTGATACACGCCAGGCTGGCACCGGGTGAAGAGAACTCGGGTAAACTGGTTGACAAGGTGCGCGAACAGGCACGCAAAACTGCTGAACAAAAAGGTGCGGATACCATAATTATTGACGGCCCTCCGGGTATTGGCTGTCCGGCAATATCGGCAATTACAGGTACAAAAGTGGCTGTTCTGGTTACTGAACCAACTGTTACGGGCCTGCACGACTTAAAAAGGGTGGTTGAACTGGCTCGCGGGTTTAAGGTTAAAATTTTTGCAATCATCAATAAATGGGATATAAACCCCGATATGAGTAAAATCATAGCTGACTGGCTTGAGAAGAAGGGAGTTGAGGTTGCCGGGCGTCTGCCTTTCTCCGAACTGTTTGTATCATCAATGATGCAGTCGGAAAGTATAATAGAACATGCACCGGAGTCGGAAATCGGCCTGATGTTGAAACAAATCTGGGACAGAGTTTCATCGGCTGTGGGGTAGAGGTTTGCGTTGTGGTTAACGGGCTGAGGAAAGTTTTGAAAATAATAATTGACATTGGCATGGGAAAAAGATAACTTGAGTTGATAGTAAATTAGTTATCAATGACCTTAACGTTACGCAGGATACTCAGACAAGGAGAAATATTCATTGGAATTTTCTTCCCGTACGACAAGGAAGTTATTAACGATTTAAAAAAGCTAGAAGCCGGATACAGTAAGACAAACAAAACAGAAAACGTTTTCTTCTTCAAAAAGCTCAGAAACAGGTGCTGGATAATGTTCCTGAAAAAGGGCATAAATATGTGTCGCTGATGATTGATACCATGCTGGCTCACAATTTAAGCGATTCAACCATAAGAAATTACGGCAATAGTTTTGTGCGTTTTTTACGCGACCACGATTTCATAAATCCGGTGGAAATAGAGTACAATCAGATAGTTAAATATCTGGGTTCATTAATGGCACGTGGACTCAGGTCAGCGACCGGGCACAATCTTGTAAATGCAATAAATTATTACTACAAAAATGTGGAGCATAACAAAACATTCAATTTAGATTTGCCACGACCCAGGAAAGAAAAAAGTATAAGAACTGTTTTTACACCAGAGGAGTGCAATATGGTATTTGCAGCCATCGATAATCCTAAGCATAAGTTGCTGTTAATGATTGTTTACGGAGTCGGTCTGCGACTAAGCGAAGTGATAAACCTAAAATGGAATGACATACTTTTGAGTGAGCAAAAAATTCATTTAAAAGATGGCAAAGGCAAAAAAGACAGAATTGTTATGCTGCCAGCATCCATTATTCCGATGTTGAACAACTATCGCGAATTATACAAAACAACCGATTATGTATTTGAAGGGCAAAGTGCTTCAATGCCATATAGCGCAAGGAGTGTGCAGGGCATAATGAGACGCGCACTGGAAAAAAGTGGTTTGTCGAAACGGGGAAGTTTACACAGTTTAAGGCATAGTTTTGCCACTCACCTTTTAAATGCCGGCACCGACATTAGATATGTTCAGCAGCTACTGGGGCATAAAGACATAAAAACCACAATGATATATTCGCATATCAGTCAGCCACTTGTGGAACGTGTAAAAAGTCCGCTGGATAATCTAAAACAAGATAATAATCATAATAGAAATTCATAAAAAGTACTATATTTGTGCGTATATATACGAGTTATAGCCAATGTCAAAATAACGACACATAAAATATGATAGAAGTAAAAAATTTAAAAAAATCCTTTTCTGACAAAGAGGTTTTAAAAGGACTTAGCTTTTCAATTAAGAGCGGAGAATTTTATGGTTTACTCGGGCCAAATGGAGCTGGAAAGACAACAACTATTTCCATTTTAAGTTCACTTTTACCACCTGATTCTGGAGAAATTCAAATTAACGACCTTGATTTAAAAACGAATACGAATAAAATAAAAAGTATCATTGGCGTTGTACCTCAAGAAATCGCCTTATACAATGAACTTTCTGCAATGGAAAACTTAAAATTTTGGGGTGGCTTATATAATATCTCAGGAAGTGAATTAAACAACAGAGCGAAAGAGTTACTTCAATTAGTGGGGCTTGAAAACAGAAAAGATGAAAAAGTAAAAGACTATTCCGGTGGTATGAAACGGAGAATAAATATAGCTGCGGCTTTGATTCACAAACCCAAAATTCTTTTTATGGACGAACCAACCGTAGGAATTGACCCGCAAAGTAGAAATCTTATTTATGAAATAATTGAGAAACAAAAAAAAGAGGGAGTAACCATAATTTACACTACTCACTATATGGAGGAGGCAGAGCGTTTTTGCGACCGTATTGCGATTATTGACGAAGGAAAAATAATTGTAGAAGGCACAATGGAAGAGTTAAAAAAAGACCATTCTGTAAAGGAAACTATCGCTATTAATTTTTCTAAACTGTCTGAAAACAATCTTACTGCTCTTCAGGAATTTTGGAAAGAAATAAATATTTCAGAAAACCTCATTCGCTTTTACTCATCAGACGTAAAAAATGATTTGCCCAAATTAATAACCTATTGCAATCAATTAGGATTAGAAATAATTAACATTGAAATTCTCAAAATTAATTTGGAAACAATCTTTTTAAATTTAACCGGTAAACAATTAAGAGACTAAAAATGATAAAAATAGCCATAAAAGACTTAAAGTTATTCTTAAAAGATAAGCGTTCATTACTCTTAACTTTTGCAATACCAATAGCACTAATCACCTTATTTGCGTTTGCTTTTGGAGGTGTAGGGAAAGAAGAAAATAGTAGTAGAATCACGCTATTAATCAGCGATTTAGACAATACAAGTGCATCTAAGGGAGCTATTAAACAATTGGATTCGCTTTCATCCATTCAGACTAAACAAATCGAACTACAAGAAGCTGAAAAATTAATAAAAAATGGAAAAGCAAGTAGTGTTTTAATTTTCCACAAAGGTTTTTCAGATTCTTTAGTTAATGGAAACAATTTACCCTTAGAATTGGAATACGATGAAGCTAAAGAAATTGAGGTAGGACTTTTGCAACAATCTCTAATACCAACCTTATCAATGCTACCATTTTCAACTGAAAACACAAACGAAGTTTTGGGCAAAAAGCTGATAAAATCGAATGGGATTGATGATATTCAATCACAGCAAAACGTGCAAACACAATCAGACGGTTTATTTAAAGCTATTTCTGATGGGATTTCTAAAAGCAATCGAAATAAAGATAAAAACACCAATCCTGCTTCTGCTTTCTTTTTTCAAAACTTAAAGATGACAAAGCTATTAAAAGCAAAAAATGACAACCAATTAGGATTGGTTCAAGCTGTTGCCGGTACGGCTGTAATGATGCTTTTATTCTCTGTTGTTGGCATTGGAATGGGACTTTTAGACGAGAAAAAAGAAGGAACGCTAAAGCGTCTAATATACAGCCCTATGAAGCCTGTTAATATTCTACTTGGAAAAATGATTTCAGCAAACATAATTTCAGTTTCACAATTATTGGTTATGTTTTTATTTGCAAAAGTGGTCTTTGGGCTTGAAATATCTGCCCATTTGCCCGAGCTTCTTTTAACAATAATTGCAACCGCTTTCGCTTGTTCAGCATTTGGTGTATTTATAGCTTCATTTGCTCAAAAAAGAGAACAAATACAAGGTCTTTCTACATTAATCATTTTAGTGATGAGTGCTATCGGTGGCAGTATGATTCCATTAATTTTTATGCCCTTATTTATGCAGAAAATTGCAGTAATATCTGTGAATTATTGGAGCATTCAAAGTTTCTACGATATTTTTTGGCGAAACTTATCTATTACTGACCCGACATTTTTATCAAGAATACTTGTGCTTTTTATAATAGGAGCGATATTAAATCTAATTGCAATAAGACTGTTTAAGAAGAATTTATTAAAATTGACATAATACCAGTAAATACACTGGCTATAACAAGCGGTTTGAACGCAAGGCGGGTAAAGTGCTTCGATTGAACGTTTTCGGTAAGAAAAAAGTATTATCTTCGTATCAACATTTGTCGGTAAAATCCGCCCTGCGTCAAGCCGCCAAACCG
>JBDHYT010000198.1:0-5634 GCA_039811485.1 Marinilabiliaceae bacterium
TTGAGCGGCGTCCTTATTATTTTGTTTTCGATGTCGGCAATCCCTCCAAATGGATCAAGCATCTGGCCGAAATTGTTGCTGTGGAGGCTGAGTGCCAATGCGTTGATGGTGAAGTCGCGGCGGTTTTGGTCATCCTCAAGTGTGCCATTCTCAACTATTGGCTTACGGCTGTCGTGGGTGTATGATTCCTTGCGTGCACCTACAAATTCGATTTCCAAATCGCGATATTTAAGCATTGCAGTACCAAAGGTTTTGAAGACCGACAGCTTAAGGTTGCCCAGACGCTTGGCCACTGCCTCGGCAAGCTCAATGCCGCTGCCAATAACTACTATGTCGATGTCGTTGGATGGCCGCTCGAGCACAAGGTCGCGAACATAGCCACCAATTACGTAAGCCTCAAGGTCTTGAGCAGTAACAATATCCGAAATGGTTTTGAAAACAGGATGATTCAGCTGTTCTTTCATCAATATAAATGTTTAAATATGCGAACAAAATGAGCCATTGACTGGTTGAATAATATAGACAATGTCATACTTTTGCCGTTTTAACATGACAAAATTACAATTTTTTCGCCGAAAATACCCCTTGATAAGCGAAAGGTTTTGTGGCATGGTTGTTGATATGTGAATATGTAGATATGTGTATTTTAATTTTTTGAAACTTATAAATTCTTAATACTATGGTAGAGCATTTGACATTAGAGACGTTTAAAACAAAAGTTTTTAACTTTGAAGTAAATAAGGACTGGAAATTTGAAGGTGACAAGCCTTGTGTTATCGACTTTTATGCCAACTGGTGTGGTCCGTGTAAGATGGTGGCACCCATTCTCGAGGAGTTAGCCAAGGAGTATGACGGGAAGTTGAATATCTATAAGGTTGATACAGAGGATCAGCGCGAGCTTGCATCAGTATTTGGCATTCAGAGCATTCCCTCTTTATTGTTTGTTCCTTCCGAAGGTCAGCCTCAGATGGCTATGGGTGCATTGCCCAAAGATACATTTAAGCAAGCCTTCAAGGATGTATTAAAAGTGGAGTAATATTTTATGAAAAGGATATTTATTGCATTTGCCGGAGCACTTATGTTTACCATCCAAGCCGGTTGTACCCAGCCGGTGGGAGGTACAACTTCGTCGGCCAATAAAGCTGTTGAAAAATCGGACTCTAAGATTATTCATCTTACCAAACAAACGTTTTTGGAGCAGATTTTCAACTACGAAACGGAGACCGAATGGAAGTATAACGGCAATCTGCCTGCAATAGTCGATTTCTATGCCGACTGGTGTGGACCATGCCGTATGTTGTCGCCTGTTCTTGAGGAACTTCAGAAGGAGTATGGAGGTAAACTCCAGATTTATAAGGTTGATACACAGGTGGAAAGACAGCTGGCGGGAGCTCTTGGCATACAAAGCCTGCCTACGGTGCTGTTTATTCCACAGGATGGAAAACCTCAGGCAATGCTGGGTTTTAGACCCAAAGAGGATATCGAGAAGATAATTGCCGAATTCCTGAAGGTGAAGAAGTAATTCAAAATATTGATATGTAAAAGGTCGGCACAATGCCGGCCTTTTTTGTGGGGTAAATCGGTTGAGTTTCAGTTTGTAATATGGCTGTGCGAAGTGAAGTTTTGTTGAAGATAAATATCAAATTGCAGACTTTTTGTGGCTCTTGGTCAAAAACAACTATTATAAATGAAAAAAAAAGGCTGTTATATTAGAAAAGAATAACTAAAAATCTATATTTACAACCAGTAATATTTTGTTATTTCCATTTCAATACTTATAATTCTATGACACCAAATAAGCCAAGGATTATTAAAGATTTTGAGAAACTTGATGTGGCTCTGCAAGAACAGATCAAGTTGCTGTATCCCAAAGGGTTTACCGACTCGCTGATTACTTTTTCAAATAAAGAGGGACGTCTTATCAGTGCCCTTCCTTTCGAGACCGACGATCACTACTATTTGGTTAAAATGACTGCCTATGAGGCGCAACAAATTGTTGATGACGATTCGGACTACGATGAGGATGGTGTGCTAAAAGAGGATGTGCGTGAAGATTATGAGGATAAATATGCCGATCTTGACTATTTGAAGGATAACCTTGCCGATGAGGAGTGATTTAGGTTTAGCTCTTTTGGCGAAAAAAAACAGAGCCGCAGATATTTAGTCTGCGGCTTTTTTGTTTTTTAGAAGTCGTAATAGTGATTTCGCAGGCTCATGCGAACAGCAAAATATATCTGTTTCGACTCTTGTGTAACATCGGCTGTTGATGCTTTTCGGTAACGTGCACCAAGAGCTATGTTAAACATATTGCGGGGATTTATAAGAAAACTAACGCTTGCATCGCCATAAAGCAGGTCGGTCTTCACGCCCTGGCCTAACTTATGGCCATAATCGCCCGGGCGTGAGTTGCTTGGCCTGTAAATATCGTGACCATAATTCACATTTTTAGTGTCGTCGCCATACATTGCCACGTTGAGCTGGCCACGGAAAAACCAACGTTTGAGCCTGTAGTTTGCAATGGTTACCGACTCGCGAAAGTTGGCTCCCAAAGGATGTGCCAGCGGCTGGTTGTAGTGGCCGTAATTGTTGATGGCCGTATAGCCGGTGTAGGTATATGGCCGCACTTGGGCATATTCGGTCTGGAAATCGAAATTCCTGACACCGAAAATATCGTGACTCTTCATTCCTATCTGAAATCCGTATTTGTTGGCCCACCAGTTGTTGCCCGATGTTAGTTCGTCGAACTTGAATTCGTTGAATATTAACTGACCGTAAAGTGTAAGGTTTTGTGCCACAATGTATTTGGTGTTCATTCCCACCAGCATCTTATCGGGCGACCCAAGCGAGTATTCTACCGGACGGAAGAACAATATGGGATTCAGATATGCAGGTTCAAAGCCTCGGAAGCCGGTGGTGTCGCGGCTTGCCCACACTACACTCTCGAAAAGGCTGATGGTGAACCGGTTGCCAATGTTCCAGTCGAGATAATGAAACACACCATATTTCTTTGGATACGGATCGTCGTTGCTGTTGGCGGTCTCAAGCCAGTTCATCTGATTCCACATTATCATATATTTTGCCTTCCAGAAGGTGGCCGTAAGTTTCAGAAACGGGTAGCTGAACGAGTTGTCGGAGAGAATGAGAGAGCGATAACCGTCGCCAATGAAGTTTTTGCCAAAACCAACCTGCACATTTATCCATTTACTGGCATTAACCGACATATAACCCGATGCGCTGGCAAAGTCGTTGGCATCGCTGCCAAATCGTTTACTCTTGCCTTGCCCCGGCACTACCTTGTTTTTCTTGATAAACTGCTCTACATATTGTGGAAATGCTGCCTGATTCTCGTAGTAGTCGGTGTAGAAATGTACGTTTCGGCCAATATTGCCTTTTATAAAGAGTCCGCGTGTGTTGGTGTAGGTGTTGCGCCCTGCCGGCGAATCCTTGCCCAGTTGAAAGTCAACCAAGGGATTGATTGCAATTTTTATGTCGTCGTCTTTCCACGCCAGGAGGTCGTCACTAAATATGCGTTGCCAGAAGTTACGCTGTTTCCGTTCCAGGCCCATCGAAGCGTACAGAAGCGAGTCGGTATCCACAATCTTATCAAGTTCCTCAAGCCGGTAATCTTTTATTGATGTGTGGAAGTTGACTCCCGGACGGTAAATATATCGTTCATAAGGATTGAACTGGTTGTTGCCGTAGTGGCTGTATCCCTGTGCGCCCACTCCGAAGCATATCGATAAACAGATAAGGATAATGAAACCTGTTTTTTTCATTTTGTTACTTTTTCTTATTGAGTGCAAATATGATGATTAATTGTGTAATCTGCTGTGTTTTATAACAATAAAAAGAGAGGTTTCTTTCGTTACCTCTCTTCGTTCCTGACACAATGTCATGTTATTTGCTATACTTTGTATCTCTAAGGTTTTTGATTTTCTCATCCTCCAGATACTCTTCAAAATCCATGTATTTGTCTATAATTCCGTTGGGTGTAAGTTCGATGATGCGGTTGCACACGGTACGTATAAATTCGTGGTCGTGCGAAGCCATCAGGATATGCCCCGGGAACGATTTCATGTTGTTGTTGAATGCCTGGATCGACTCCATATCCAGATGGTTGGTTGGGTGGTCGAGTATTACTAAGTTGGGATTTGAAAGCATCATTTTGGCTATCATGCACCGCATCTTTTCGCCTCCCGACAATACTGTGGTCTTCTTGGTGATGTCGTCGCCGGAGAAGAGCATTTTGCCCAAGTATGTTCTTAGGAAATAGTCCTCGGTGTTGGATGAGAATTGCGCCAGCCAGTCGATAATGGATATGTCTTTGTTGAAGAACTCGGTATTATCCATTGGTAGATAGGCTGTTGTGATTGTCTGCCCCCACTCGAATATTCCTCCGTCGGCCTGCAACTCACCCTGTAAAATTCTGAATAGGGCTGTTGATGCTCTGTTGTCGCGCGACAGGAACACTATTTTGTCGTTTTTCTCCACATCGAACGATACGTCGCTGAAAAGAGATTCACCCTGAATGCTGTAGCTCAGGTTGCGAATGTGCAGCACCTTGTCGCCCGGAGCTCTGTCGGGTGTGAAAATGATGCCAGGATAGCGTCGTGTGGAAGGAGCAATCTCTTCTATATTAAGCTTTTCGATCATTTTCTTGCGACTGGTGGTCTGTTTCGATTTGGCCACGTTGGCACTAAATCTCGAAATAAACTCCATTAGCTCTTTTTTCTTCTCTTCGGCTTTCTTATTGGCTGCTGCCTGTTGGCGGAGTGCCAGCTGGCTACTCTCGTACCAGAACGTGTAGTTGCCCGAGAACATTCTTACCTTGTTGAAATCGATATCGACTATGTCGGTACATACGTTGTCGAGGAAGTGACGGTCGTGTGAGACAACAATCACGGTATTTGGAAAGTTGGCCAGGTAGTTTTCGAGCCATAGTACGGTCTCAAGGTCGAGGTCGTTGGTAGGCTCATCGAGCAAAAGGTTATCGGGGTTGCCAAAAAGAGCCTGGGCCAGAAGCACCTTTACTTTCTCCTTTCCTGTGATATCCTTCATCAGCATATAATGCAGACTCTCCTTGATGCCTAATCCGCTTAGAAGGTTTGCTGCATCACTCTCGGCGTTCCAACCATCCATACTTGCAAATTCATCTTCCAGTTTGCCAAGTAAAATGCCATCTTCATCGTTGAAATCCGGTTTGCTGTACAGCATATTCTTTTGCTGCATATTGCTCCAAAGGTTCTTGTGCCCCATCAATACGGTGTCGAGCACTGTGCATTCGTCGTATTCGTAGTGGTTCTGCCTCAATACCGACAGCCGCTCGCCGGGAGCCATCTCAATGGTGCCGCGGGTAGAGTCGAGGTCGCCTGCAAGAATGCGGAGAAGAGTTGACTTTCCGGCACCATTGGCACCAATTACGCCGTAGCAGTTGCCGGGTGTAAATTTGAGGTTGACATCTTCAAAAAGTGGTTTCTTATCAAACTGAATTGCTAAATTCGTTACAGTAATCATGGTATTATTTATAATAAGGCTGCAAAATTAAGCATATTAATGCAATAGTTATGCCATCGGCAAAAAATTGTTTTGCATAGACGTGATAAAATGTTCTGTTTTTTTTGATTGATATTAAAA
>JBDHYT010000199.1:0-5621 GCA_039811485.1 Marinilabiliaceae bacterium
TCCTTTCTCATTGTCGTTTATGTGGAAAAGTGGACTTCAGTATAAGCCTCATGCCATGTTTCTCCTCTTTAAAGTGCAGGACTTATATGCTATCCATTATAAGCCATCATCATTTCAGGATGAGAAATTGACTGAGTATAAGCAGTTTATGAGTGGAAAATCTGCTGTTGAATTGTCACCTTCGTTTGCACAGGAACAAGGCGTAAGGGAGGTAATGCGCAATGTAGCAGTAAGCAATCCGGAGTTGGTGCGCTTCACGTGGGCCGAGGTTCCCGAGCCGGGGAAGGCAATAAAAGAGGGGTGGAAGCTCGATCAGAAAAGACTTGATGACAAGGCTATCGGAATCTTGTCGTTTGACGATATCGATACAAAAAGAAAGATAGATAAACCCAAAACTGTTAAGTCGCCCTGGCAAATAAGCGGAACAGAGCACCTTCAGCTAACCCAGGCATTTCTCAACAACTGGGTGAAGGGAGGAGAGAGTTCGGTGAACCTCTCGAGCGACCTGCGTTTTAAAGCAATTTATAAAAAGAATAAGCACGAATGGGAATCATCAGGAATACATAAAATAGGAATACTCACAAGTGGTGAGACCGGACGGCGACTAAGTGACGATATTGTTGATTTGAGTTCCAAATATGGCTTAAAGGCTGCAAATAAGTGGTATTACAGTTTCCTGACCACGTTTAAAACACAGCTTTTTTATGGCTATGCTGCCAGCGATACCAAAAAAGAACGCCCCTTATCTGGTTTTATGTCACCGGCCTATATGCAGTTTATTGTGGGTATGGACTACAAACGTGACGGTTTAAGTATCCTGCTGTCGCCTCTTACTTCGATAGTTACGGTTGTTAGAGATACTGCCAAGATTGATCAGACACGATTTAAGATTCCGGCAAACAAGAGGAGTACATCAATGAACGGTTTCTCAATCACCACCAACTGGAAAAAGAATTTTACACGCGAAATATCGTACCTGACAAAGATGGAGCTTTTCTATCAATACCAGGCCAAAGATGGTCAAAAGAGATTCGACTGGGAGAATATTGTTGAGTTGAGGGTCAATCGCTTTCTTTCAACCAGACTGTTGCTTCAGTTGAGATATTTTGACAACGAAAGTGAGAAATTCCAGATAAGAGAAAATATAAATATTGCATTCAAATATAATTTCTAATCGTCTAATGGTCTTTTTGGCACGCTATTTGTTGGTACTTAATTGAGTGTTTTTTCATAGTTTAGGGTTAGGTTAAAAAAAGAGGTTGTTCGTTAGAGCTGCCTCTTTTTTTATGTTTGTCTAATATCCATGCCATTAAACTCCTTAGACTACTTAATAATGAAATTACCTGCATCACTCTGCCATATTTTCAATTCGGCATTAACAGTAGGCTGACAGTAAAAAATAACCGAAATGGCAATCAATACGCAAATTACCAAACAAAAGGCATTACTTGGAAAATTTCTCGGGTAGAAATACGCAAAAAAAGAGGATGTCTCGGACTTTTTAGACACCCTCGCAATAGATACTGCATTGTAATACTTTGATACACCATTAGTTGTTAGCTGCCAGCTAATAGTCTATAGCTAGCAGCTAATAACCACCATCAAATTTCCTCAACCGGAGTTTTCTGTATTTTGTAGTATAGAGCTATAAGAGCCCAAATAAATGTAACCACGGTAATTATTGCCATTGCTTTCACTTGCGGCATCAGTTCGCTTAGTGTTGAGTTATACATCACCATGCCACGGAATGCATCGGCATAATGGGTTAAGGGTATCATCTTGGCAAATATCTGTATTGCTTGTGGCATCTGCTCCAGGGGCCATGTCTGACCGCTGATGATAAAGCTTGGTGTTGCCACCACCATAAGCACTTCAGTCGCCTTAAGCTGTGTGGGCATTATTATACTCACTGCCATACCCATAAACGATACCGATACCATAAACAGTATCGACAGGAAGTAGAACGTCCCAAGGTTCTCTACCATCGGTATCTGAAATGCAGGGAAAAACAGGTGTATAAGCGGGAACCACAACAAGCATCCCATGATGATGTACGGAATGGTTTTCACCATCAATATACGGAACGGATTGCGCGAAAGAGACAACAACTGACCAAATGTTCTGTCTTCATACTCCTTAGTGAAACTAAGTGCCAGCACAATCAGGAAAACCTGTTGCATAATGGTAGCAAGCATACCCGGCCACAGGAACACAAGGTAGTTGTTGGATGGATTGAAAAAACGTGTCAGGTTTATTTTAAATGCCTCAAACTGCTCCTGAGCAATCTCCGAAGGTGTGCCTTTTTTCTTGAGGGTTTCAATCTCTATGCCTGCATTAATCACCATCAGCGAAGTTTGAATACCGGTGGCGGCATAGTTACCAGTGAGCATATTTGCACCGTTGATATCAACACTTATTTCAGGATATCTTTTCTGCTGTATATCAGCCTCAAAACGATCGGGAATAGTAACAATGGCAGATATGCCGTTCTGAGTCATATCCTCTTTCATATTTCCCATGTCGTATTTTACCTTTTTGACTGCAATATACTGGTTGTCGTCGAGGGCATCCACAATGCGTTGGCTTAGAGGGGTGTTGTCTAAGTCTATGACAGCTATGGGCAAATCTTTCACCACAGCTTTTTTATATACATTACCGATTAACACAGCATAAAGCAGCGGCGCACCAATAAAAATAAGGAGTGCCACCTGGTTGCTTTTAAAAAGCAACGCTTCACGCCACATCAGTCTAAAATAATCTTTCATAATAGTTTTGTTTCAGTAGTTTACGATAACCTCTGATTATTTTTTATGCTCCAGCAGAACGGTAGCATTATTAAATAATTGCGATGCCATAGATGTCTCATCGGGCACAAACTTCAGTTCATAAACCGCCTCACCCAGTTCGTAGGCAGGATAAGCGGTGGTACGGTTACCATACTTAGACAGCTCATTAACAGCTATCAAGCGACAGTTAAACACCTCCTGGTTACCAAACGGAAGTTCAACTTTATATGTTTCGCCTCTTTTAAATTGTCCGATAAGGCTTTCACTTATTGTGAATCTGAACCATGTTGACTCAGGCTCGTACCCCACAAAAATATTGTACCCGGGCAGGGCAAGTTCTCCCTCTTTTAAGGCTATGGTCTCAATAGTCATTGGTTTTGGAGCTATTATAAATCTTTCGCTAAGTACTACACCAGCCTCATTTACTGCACCTTCGGCCTGTTTTTTCTGTCCAAGTGCCATTCTTATCTGTTCCTCGCGGATGCCTCCCTCTACCTCCTGTCGTTTTGCTAAGGCAGCCTGATATTGGGCCAGAGCCATATTGTACCGAGTTGAAGCTTCGTCGTAGGCTTGTGGTGCGACAAGACTATCGTTGAACAGGTTTTGAACTCTCTCAAGTGATTTTTTTGCAAACTCATACTGATCTTTTGCAGCCTTGTACATTGCCAATACCTGCTCTTTTTGCTCCCTGGTTGCACCGTGAAGTGCCATTTCGTACTGGCCGGTTGCCGAGAAGAGTGCACCTTGTGCCTGTTGCATTTTTGCATTAACCTCCGGGATATCGAGTACTGCAAGTGTGTCGCCTGCTTTTACCACATCCGATTCTTTAACCCGTATCTCAATAATACGGCCGGCATATTTGGGCGCAAGGCTGATGGTTTCACGCTTTATCTTGCCTTCAAAATACTCTTTGCGCTGCTGTTTGCACGATGATAGTGTCAAGAGTGAAAAAACTACGATGACATATATAACTGAATATGCTGTTTTCATTGTGTTTGTATTTTATGGTAAGTTTACTTGTTTCTGATGTTTTAACAACCTTATAATATTAAGGTTCTGGTTATTGCTGTATTGTTTCGAGCGTTAGTTTTCCCCCCGAAATCAAAAACTCAAGTGCAGAAGCCCGTTGGGCTGCAACTGATTTAATGCGGTCGAGACATACCTTTTCGTATTCGGTTATTGAGGCCAGATGCTCATTCATAGTTATTAAACCCTGCTGGAATTGCTTTGTGCTAAGATTTAGCACATCTTCTGCCAATGCGACCTGTCTGTCGGCATTTTCGATCAGCATTATGTTTTTTTGTTGCTCCAATCTCTCTTTTTCGAGTTTGATAGATGCCATCTCTACTGTGTTATTCCGTTGATTTTCAAGCATCATCCTGTCAATTTTTACCTGACGGGCATTATTACGTGCCGATAAGCCATCGAAAATAGTCCATCGGAGACCAATACCCACATACCATTCGGGATCTAACAGGGTGAGATTGTCTTTGTAGAACTCGTACTTGCCAAAAGCAAAAACTTTGGGAATGTACTCGCTGTATTCTGCTCTTTTTTTGTAGTTCGTTGCCAAAATTGCTTCGTTCAATGCCTTAACCTCCGGTCGCTCTTCGGCCGATATTACTTCAGATGTTATAATCCATGGTTTAAGTTCCGGATTTAGTTGTTCAATTTTGTTCAACTCCATACCGGTCAGCTCGGCAAGTCGCATGGCTACAATCTTTTGTGCTGTTGCCAGTTCAATTCTCTTTACATTAAGCTGCTCAATAGCCAAATCGATGCGCTGCTTGCTGAGCGATATTGTCAATCCGTTGGAAAGGGCTTTTTCAACAAAACGCTTCTGCTCATTTAACAACTTCTCTGTCTGGTCGAGGGTGCGGTTTGTATGTCGTATGATTGAATATTGGTCATAGGTGGTCACCAAATCAAGCAATGTTGAAGATATCTCGGCCTGGGTGAGATAATTCAATGCCTCCATCTGATGGTTGACTGCTTTGATGGTATTGTGAACCTTCATTCCAGAGAAAAGCAGCATCTGCGCATTTGCATTGGCCTTAAAGAAATTTTGGTCCTGAATTACCGGTATATCTTTTGTGTTTTGGGCAATCACATCGCCAAGGGTAGTGCCATCGGATTTAATTATTTGTGTAGATGGAGTGTGGAAGTTTATTGCACCTCCGGTTTGCATCGAAAGTTTCTCCTTAATCAATATCCCTTGAGTCCCTTTGAGCAGATTCACCATGTCGTCATCAAAGGCGATATCGTCATTCATGTGTGTATATGCTGCCTCCAGACTCACTTTGGGCAGATACGCCATATAGGCTTTGCTTTTATCTACAGATGCCTTCTCCGAAGCAAGTTCCTTATTCTTAATTGCTTCACTCTTCTCAACCGCAAGCCGCGCCATCTCTTTAAGACTTAATACCGAATCCTGTTGACCGGCAGCAGTAACCGTTCCTGCAAGTAGTAGTGCCGGAAGAAATTTTCTAAAAAGTTTCATCTTATTCCCTTCGTTATCGCAATTCATTTTTTTTCGGTTGCAAAATTACCGCTTTTTTTTAAGATGTTGATTGTTTTGATGATAGAATAATTTTGAAGTATATACTTTTTATGTTGAAATTTCGTCTGTGATTTTGTGCTTTTTTTATATGTCTTTGACTATTAGACGGTAAAATTCCTTTTTCTGCCTTGTTGCTGTAATGTACGAAATGCTTAAATGGGTGTATGAATGATTAACTGTAATATTTGGTTTTGCATCGTTTCAACTCTCCACTCTCCACTCTCCACTGTTTCGGTAGCACAAAATCACACAAATTAACTTTTTTAAAGCGTGTA
>JBDHYT010000200.1:0-5619 GCA_039811485.1 Marinilabiliaceae bacterium
TATTCAATGCCTCGATTCCCTACGATATCATGTCGGGAAATTACCACATTGAATTTGTTGTTGCCGATAAAGCCAACAACCAGAAGAAGAATTATATTCCAATTACTATCGAATAAATAGTAAAAATTACAGATAAAAGAGACTGCCATTTTTGAGCAGTCTTTTTTTATTTTTTTAAAAAAACCATCACAAAAACTTGCATATAAAAAACAAACCGATATTTTTGCGAATTATAAAGTTTTAAACATGAACATGATTTCAAGAAATAATTGGTGGTGGCATCATTCTTACTTGCACAGCAGGAGGTGAGTGTAATGCCCGTACCATATATTTTATGATATAAGAAGGCTTGCCAATACTCCGGCAGGCCTTCTCTCTTTTTATGGGGGTTCTGCCAGTAAAAAAAGCAAGCCGGCAATTAAAAAACCATTAAAAACCCCGATATGTATCACCTGACACCCATACTTACAGCAATGCCGCCCCACATAGCGGATATTTCAACGCCCGTATCAGTTTATCTGAAGCTGAGGGATGTTTTTCCCGGCACTATTCTGCTAGAGAGCTCTGATTATCACGGACATCACAACGCAATGTCGTTTATCTGTTTTGATCCGATTGCCGAAATTAAGGTTACAGGCAATATCTGCAGCATGACACTCCCCGACCAGACTACAAAAAACATTGAGATAGATTCACAAAACAGCCTGCCTTCGCTTCTTAAAGAGTTTACCGACAGTTTTATTACATCAGGCACTACTCAGAAACTGCCAGTGAACGGCCTATTCGGATACACAGCCTATGATTCGGTTCAGTTTTTTGAGAGCGTGAAAATAAAAAGCAGTTTCAACGGCTCTGATACAATACCTGTGATGCGTTACACTCTGTATCGCAATACAATCGCATTCAACCACTTCACCAACCAGATGTATATTATTGAATATCAGGATGGCAACAAAGAATCAATAGTCCAGCGGATAACCGATCTGCTATATAACCGCACTGTACATTCATTCACTTTTAAGGCTGAAGGTGACGAAACCACAAATATTACCGATGAAGGATTTATTGAGATGGTAAAAAAAGGCATCTCACACTGTCTTCGTGGCGATGTGTTCCAGATTGTTCTCAGCCGTCAGTACAGTCAGCGTTTCTCTGGTGATGAATTCAACGTATATCGTGCCCTCCGTAACATCAATCCCTCTCCGTATCTCTTCTATTTCGATTACGGCAGTTACAAAATATTCGGCTCATCTCCAGAAGCTCAGCTGATAATCGAAAACGGTGAAGCAACCATCAATCCTATTGCAGGCACATTCAGGCGCACAGGCGATGATAACCACGACAGGCAGCTGGCCGAAAAACTGAGCAACGACCCCAAGGAGAATGCCGAACACGTTATGCTGGTTGACCTTGCACGCAACGACCTCAGCCGTCACTGCTCCGATGTTAAGGTGAACATATACAAGGAGGTGCAGTACTACTCACACGTGCTCCACCTTGTTTCGGATGTAAGCGGTAAACTCAACGGCACATCAACCACGCCGCAGGTAATGGCTGCCACATTTCCGGCAGGCACATTAAGCGGAGCACCAAAACACAGGGCAATGCAGCTTATAGACACAATTGAAAACCAGCCACGTGGCTTTTATGGAGGCTGCATAGGCTACCTTGGGTTTGATGGCAGTTTCAATCAGGCAATTATGATCCGCTCATTCCTTAGCCGAAACAACACACTCTTCTCACAGGCCGGAGCTGGAGTGGTATCACAGTCGGTTCCCGCAAACGAACTTCAGGAAGTTTCAAACAAACTTGGCGCATTAAAGAAAGCAGTAGTAATGGCCGAAAATTTCTAACAACCACAAATCAACACCATGAAAATTTTAATTCTCGACAACTACGACTCATTCACCTATAACCTTGTTCACTATATCGAAGAGATTATTGATGATAAAGTTGACGTTTACCGCAACGACCAGATTTCACTTGAGGAGGTTGAGAAATACGACAAAATAGTCCTCTCTCCCGGCCCCGGAATCCCTAATGAGGCAGGAATACTGAAACCACTTATCGAAACCTACGGGAAGACAAAAAGCATCCTTGGGGTATGCCTTGGTTGTCAGGCCATTGCAGAGGTTTACGGAGGTAAAATTATCAACATGAATCAGGTTTATCACGGAGTTGCACGACCTGTAAACATTGAGGACCGTAACGACTACATCTACAACAACATACCTTCGCCATTTATGGCCGGCAGATATCACTCATGGGTGGTTGATGACACAGAACTGCCTTCAAACCTTACTATTACATCCCGCGATGAAAACGGTCTGGTTATGGGAGTGCGTCACAACGAATATGATGTCCGCGGAGTTCAGTTTCATCCTGAATCCATACTGACCGAACATGGCAAAGAACTGATACGAAACTGGTTGAACAATTGATAATTGAGAGTGGAGAGTGGAAAATTGAAAATTGAAAGTTGAAAATCAGGAATTGCGAATTACGACTAACGACCAACGATTCACGACTAACGAATGACGACCGACGATTAACGAATTGCGAATTACGACCGACGAACTACGACCGACGATTCACGACCCACGACCCACGAATGACAACCTACAAACAACAAATTAACAACTAAAAATGAAAGAAACACTACGATATCTGTTTGACCATAAGACGCTTGACAGAGAAAAAGCAAAGGAGATACTTATAGGAATTGCAGCAGGCAAATACAATACATCTGAAACAGTGGCTTTTATGACTGTTTATATGATGCGGCCGATTACTGTTGATGAGCTTTCAGGATTTATGGATGCGCTTAACAATCTCAGTACAAGCGTTGATTTACGCGGTACAGAAACCATCGACCTGTGCGGCACCGGGGGTGACGGCAAAAATACGTTTAACATATCAACCCTGTCGTCATTTGTAGTGGCAGGTGCTGGTATTAAGGTTGCAAAGCATGGCAACTACGGAGTGTCATCGGGCTGTGGCTCAAGCAATGTGCTGGAGTCGCTTGGCTATAAATTCACAGCCGACGAAGAATTGCTCAACCGACAGCTCGACAAGGCGAACATCTGTTTTCTGCATGCACCGCTATTCAATCAGGCAATGAAGGCTGTGGCACCAATCCGCAGGGAACTGGGAGTAAAAACCTTTTTCAACATGCTTGGTCCTCTGGTTAATCCTGCATCACCAACAAGTCAGATGACCGGCGTTTACAGTCTTGAGCTGGCCCGCATCTACAACTATCTGTTTCAAAAAACCGAAAAGAGATATGCTGTGGTCCACAGTCTCGATGGATACGACGAAGTTTCACTCACCGGGTCATTCAAAATATCAACACCCGAAGGCGAAAGCATCATCAACCCCGCTGACTGGAATCTTCCCAAGCTGACACACAGCCAGATATCGGGTGGCGACACCATAGATGAGGCACGAAAAATTTTCATCTCAATACTTGAAGGCAATGGCACTCAGGCACAAAACTCGGTGATTGAGGCAAACAGCGCAATTGCAATCCGTTGTGCACGACCTGAATTATCCCAGGATGACGCTCTGGCAATTGCAAAAGAGTCACTGGCATCTGGTGCTGCACTTAAATCATTCAAAACATTAATCAGTTTATCCTGAAAAAATGAACTATCTCGATAAAATAATAGCACATAAACGCATAGAAGTAGCTGAGGCTAAGGCAAAAACAAGCCTTAAAGAGCTTCAGTACTATAAAAACTATGGCCATCAGGCAAAATCTCTGTCACGTCACATTACTTCTGCCAGTAATAACGGCATCATAGCAGAGTTTAAACGCCAATCACCATCGAAAGGGATTATCAATGCCAATGCTGATGTGGCATCCACTGTGAAGCAGTATCAAAAAGCAGGCGTGAGCGGCATCTCAGTGCTCACCGACAATAAATTCTTTGGTGGAACCGGCATGGATGTTAGCACTGCGTTCGATGCGCTATCTATACCAATCATCAGAAAAGAGTTTATCATCGACCCATGGCAGATTTATGAAGCACGCGCACTGGGAGCATCAGCAATACTGCTGATAGCTGCAGTACTTACCAAAAAAGAGGCTTCCGACCTTGCTGCAACGGCAAACTTCCTTGGTCTTGAAGTGCTGATGGAGTTTCACGATGAGGATGAACTGGATAAACTGAATGCTTTTGTGGATATAGCCGGAATCAACAACCGAAGCCTGAAAACCTTTGAAGTAAATCTGGAGCACTCAATCAGAATGTCGAAGCGGCTTCCCGACTCGCTCCCAAGAATATCTGAAAGCGGAATCGACTCTCCCGAAACAATGAACTATCTAAGAGAACAGGGCTTTAACGGCTTCCTGATTGGCGAATCATTTATGAAGAATGAGAATCCGGGCTTGGCATGTATCGATTTCTGCAACCAATATGCAACACTAACAGTATGAAGCCATTGCTTAAAATTTGTGGCATGACCAACCGCCGTAATATCGAGGAGATACTGGAACTGAAACCGGACTACTTAGGTTTTATATTCTACAGTAAATCACCACGTTATGTAGTTGGCAAGAGCGACAGCAGCTATATCAGTACTATTTCGGAGAGGACAATTACTACCGGTGTTTTTGTTGATGAAAGCGCATCAACAATCCTTGAAACAGCTGATGATTATGGCCTTAAGGCAGTTCAACTGCATGGCAACGAATCACCACAAATATGCAGGCATCTGAAAAAAAGTGGACTAACAGTAATAAAGGCATTCGGGATTTCAACTGCTGATGACATTCTTAAGACAAAAGATTACGAAGGAGTTGCCGATTTCTTTCTGTTCGACACAAAAACAGATAAGCATGGCGGAAGCGGACAAACATTCGACTGGAATATACTGAATGAATACAAGGGCAAAACACCTTTCTTCATAAGCGGCGGTATAGATGCTGACAATATTGCAGAAGCCGCTGATACAGGATGTTACGCCATCGACATCAACAGCCGTTTTGAAACCAGCCCCGGAATAAAAAACGCCACACTTATAAAAGAAACGCTTAACACACTAACCAACAATTAATTGTAAAGATGAAATCACCATATAAAGTTACAGAAAAAGGGTATTACGGAGAATTTGGAGGTGCTTATGTACCCGAAATGCTCTACCCCAATGTGGAGAATCTGAAAAATATATATTTAAAGATTTTGGAATCGCAATCATTTCAGAATCAATACAAACAGTTGCTAAAAGATTACGTTGGCCGCCCCACCCCACTATTCTATGCAGGCAGATTATCAGAAACATATGGCACCAATATTTTCCTGAAACGCGAAGATCTGGCACACACCGGAGCACATAAAATCAACAACACTGTGGGTCAGATACTTATAGCCAAAGAGATGGGCAAGACTCGCATCATTGCCGAGACAGGTGCGGGCCAACATGGAGTAGCGACAGCTACCGCCTGTGCCCTAATGGGCATGAAGTGCGTGGTGTATATGGGCGAACTCGACATTGAGCGTCAGGCACCCAACGTGGCACGCATGAAGATGCTTGGTGCTGAGGTTGTTCCTGCAAAGAGCGGCAACAAAACCCTGAAAGATGCAACCAATGAGGCACTTCGCGACTGGATTTCAAACC
>JBDHYT010000201.1:0-5605 GCA_039811485.1 Marinilabiliaceae bacterium
GCTAATTTTGCAAAAAAATATTGTTGTGATATATCCTCAGAATTTCGAAGATAAGATAAAGTTTACCAAAGTAAGACCGTTGGTTAAGGAGCATTGTCTCAGTAGCTTGGGCAAAGAGCAGGTCGATGGGATGGCTTTTACCAATTCGTTCGACGAAGTCACCAGGCTGCTTGGCGAGACGTGGGAATTAAGGCGTATATTGATGGAAGAGAATAACTTCCCCATTGGTAGCTTTGTAGATATGCGCGAGGCACTGATCCGCATCCGTATCGAGGGGCTTTTTATGGAGGAGGATGAACTGTTCGACCTGAAACGTTCACTCACGGCTGTTAAGGATATCACACGTTTTTTTAGTTCCAAGGATGATGACACTTATCCCTATCTGAAAGCACAAGCCGGTAATGTAACAGTATTCCCTGTTTTAATCGACCGGGTTGACAATATTCTGAATAAATTTGGCAAGATAAAGGATACTGCCTCACCAGAGCTGGCGCGCATCCGACGTGAGATACTCAACAAGCAGGGAAGCGTATCGCGTAAGCTGGCTGCCATACTTAAGCAGGCCAAGACCGATGGTTTTGTTGAATCAGACGCCTCAGTGGCAGTGCGCGACGGACGTGCTGTGATTCCTGTTCCATCGGCCAATAAACGACGTCTTGGAGGCATTGTGCACGATGAGTCGGCTACCGGGCGCACATCGTATATAGAACCAACCGAGGTAGTTGAGTTGAACAACGAACTGAGGGAGCTTGAGTATGCCGAAAGACGCGAGGTGGTGAAGATACTTATCGAAATGTCGAATCAGATACGGCCATATATCGACGATCTGCTCTATTCGTACCAGTTTCTGGGCATTATCGACTTTATACGTGCTAAAGCAAAATGGGCATTAAGTATCGATGCCACACTGCCGGCATTCTCCAACCGTCAGGATTTTTACTGGAAGAGTGCCAAGCATCCTTTGCTGCTGCTCCAGCTTAAGAGTCATCAAAAAGATATTGTGCCGCTGGACATTGAGCTTCAGCGACCCGGACAACGCATTCTGCTGATATCAGGCCCCAATGCCGGAGGTAAGTCGGTATGCCTTCAAACTGTAGGATTACTTCAGTATATGTTTCAGTCGGGATTGCTGGTGCCGATGTCGGAAGGCTCACACATGGGCTTTTACAGAAATATATTCATGGATATGGGTGATGAGCAATCTATTGAAAATGACCTCAGTACCTACAGTTCGCACCTTACCAACATGAAGTATTTCGTTCGCAACAGCAACGAATCGACACTTATACTGATTGATGAGTTTGGAACCGGCACCGAGCCTATGCTTGGTGGTGCCATTGCCGAGAGCGTGCTTGCCGAGTTAAACCGCCAGCAGGCATTTGGAGTAATAACAACCCACTACACCAACCTGAAGCATTTTGCCGCGCAGACGGAGGGAATAGTAAATGGAGCAATGCTGTTTGATACCCATGCCATCCAGCCTCTTTTCAAACTACAGATGGGACAGCCCGGCAGCTCATTTGCCTTTGAGATAGCACGCAAAATAGGACTGCCCGACAATATACTTAATGATGCCAAGGAGAAGATAGGTCAGGATCATTTTGATTTTGACAAACACCTGCGCGAGATTGTGCGCGACAAGAGATATTGGGAACAGAAACGCCAGAATATCAAGGATAACGAGAAGCGGCTTACCGAAGTGCTTGCACGCTACGAGAGCGACTTGAAGAATATACGTGCCGAACGTCGCGAAATACTTGAGAAAGCCCGCAATGAGGCTCAGATGATGCTTGCCAGTGCCAATAAAGAGATTGAAAATACCATCAGGTCGATTCGTGAGTCGCAGGCCGAGAAGGAGAAGACCAAAGAGGCCCGCAGACAGCTTGATACGTTTAAAGAGCAGACTATAGGAGATGATGAAAACGGAAACGACGATGCCATAGAGCGCAAGATCCGTCAGATAAAAGAGCGAGAGCAGCGCAAACATGAAAATCGTGAAAAGAAAAAAGCCGGTTCTCCTACTGTTGAACCCAAAGTACAAGAGATTGATGATACGCCCATTACAAAGGGTGACTACGTCAAACTTCAGGGCCAGTCGGTACCCGGACAGGTAACAGAGATAAGCGGTAAAGATGCAATAGTTGTGTTTGGCAACCTATACACCACCGTAAAACTATCGCGACTTGAGAAAGTAAGTGGTAATGTGGCACGCAAAGAGATACGAAGCACCACTCTTCAATCCACAACATCAAATGTGGGTGATTCGGTGCGCGAGCGCAAACTGAACTTCAAACCGGATATTGACGTGCGCGGCAAGCGGACCGAAGAGGCAATCCAGCTTGTGGCAGCACATCTGGACGAAGCAGTTATATGCGAAACTCCCACAGTGAGGATTCTGCACGGTAAAGGCAATGGTATTCTGCGGCAAATGCTGCGTCAATATATTAACACACTGCCATTTGTGACATCAATGCGCGACGAACACGTCCAGTTTGGCGGTGCAGGAATCACCATTGTGGAGTTGGGATAAAAGTAAGTTACTTTCCGATACAGAAAATAACCATTGTTGATTTTCAACAACTTACAATATAAGGGTACAAATAAGGTACAAGTTCAACTAAAAATTATCTTTTTGCACCTCATTGGCGGGTTCGTTCCTGCTCTATAATATTGTGATTTTTGCAAAAAGTTTTCATTCATCTACCAACAACTATTAACGCCCTGAATATTGTTTCATGTTGAGGTCGAAGCCGTGGGGGTGTCGGTCGCTTAGCGTGGATAAACTAAATAATAGTACAAATTAGAACTAAATCAATTTACTTCTAATTTTAATCGTTTTCTTAGTTCTAAGGTCTGAAACATCTATAAACACTTTGACTATTTGAGGGTAATATTCAAATGTTCACCCTCTCATAATCTAAATAATAGTCATTCTTTCAAAAATCAAAATGATATTATTTAAAAGGTTTTTGATTTCAGGTAAGATTTGAGGGTATTAAGATTGTAGCGGGGTTTGTCGTAAAATAAAATAAGGTTTTAAAAACTGTATTTATTTGGGGCAATATCCTGTAATATTCCCTTAAGGTGTCGGATATGTCGGTTTTTATCAATTCCCTTAAGTGTTCTGATTCTTCTGATTTCAGAACGTCAAAATATGTCGTTTTGCCCTTAAGGTGTCCGATTTGTTCAATTTCCTCTTTAAGCGTTCCATTTCCTCCGAATAGGTGGATTTTCGGTTATTTTTCGGTTGTTTTGATAGTTGTTATCAAAATGGTGTTGAGGTGGATAAAATTTCTTTTAGCTCCTGAATACGGTTTAAGTAAGGAAGGTAAACCCTATTCCCATTATTTGCCCTTGCAATTGTCAGGTGGCTTTCAATGAATAGGGAACAATCCGTTATTGTGCTGAATTTATTTAGCTTCACGGGTTGGGTTGGTAGTTCAATACTTGCAAAGTAGCTTTCCAGTTCTGTTATATCTTTGCTCCAATCTTCGGGCTGTTCCTTTTTAAGTAGTCCAATTCGTCCGGGTTGGAATACCTCAACTTCCGGCAATGGTTCAGCGTGTGAAAAAATAATGTTTTGTTGGTGGGTAACTTTAGTAACTTTTTCAGGTTCGGGCTGTGGTGGTTGTTCATGAATATTCCGTTTTCTGTATAGTCGCCAATCCTGTTTTATTAAAAAGTCTGCAAGGTCGTTACCTTTGTTTTTATCCTGCTCTGGTGCTAACTGCTCCAATAAGTCCGAAAAGACAAAACGTGTACCGGGTAAACGGCTTTCGTATTCTTTGGCTTTGCTTTCCCATTCTTTGAAGGTGTTACCGTCTTTTGAAAGGTCGGGAAATACATACACAAAACGCCCTTTTAATACTTTCAGCTTATCAAATGAAAAACTACTTTTATTGTAAACTGCCAACCAAATAAGGCTTTCAGGCGTTTCGGGTAAACCAAAATACAACGTACCGTAAACGGCTGTTTTTGGTGCTTCAACCAATGCAACGGGGTTGCTGTGGTATTTGCTTAAAAGGTGTTCGCCAAATAAACAGGAAATTCGTTTTTCCTGCTTTATGTACGTTTCCAACCAACAGGGTAACGGCTTATTATTCCGGGTGTGGTGTTTTTCAATGATTGAATGTAAAAAGTCCGTGCCTGTGGTGTGGTTCTGTTCGTCAAACTGTTTAACCTGCACGGCTCTAACATTGTTCTTTATATCAATAAAAGGAAAAGTATTCGCCCCTGCTCTGTAACCATTTGCAACAGTCCCTAACCGGTATAACTGAATAACCTTTGTAACCTCATCAGCTTCAAAAGGAAATTGCACCCTGTAAAAAAGGTTCTGAATAAACGTGTTCTTTTCATAATGTTCAGGCTGCAATGTTAGTTTGAATGTGTCAAAGTCAAAAAAAACGGGTTCAGGCGTGGGCTGTGGTATTGCTTTTTTTTGTTGAGGTCTCCAGTTGTTCGTTAATTCCGAACGGTTGCCCTGTTCCTGTTCCCTAACTTCTTTTGCGTACCCGTCCAAATATGGGTTGAGGTGGTACGAACATTTACTTTCACGGTCGCAACGTCCGTACTGTTCGGGCAAATGGTTGCCCGTTTCAGTATCAATGTATCGAACAAACGTTTTTTTATTACAGTCCGGGCAAAGGTGCTTTTTACTGCCTTTTTCTAAAATATATCGGTGTTCTGTTTTCATTTCACTAAAAATATTTTTCTTTTTCGTGCTACATTATCTACACTATCTACACGGTTGTTTTTTCAATTAATTGATAATCAATGCTAATTATTTTAATCGTGTAGCAAGTGTAGCAAGTGTAGTTCTAAAACAAACTATTTTTCTCTGCATTAACTGCCGTTCCGTATCCTTTGCGCTCCGTTTGAAAACCTGAATTTCTCAACCTATCTGCATAGGTTCGTAACGAACAGGATTTAAAACCACTTTCAAAACAATAATTTCGGTATTCATTAAACATTACCTTTAAAGGAATTTCGTTAATAGTTGAAACCTTATATTCGTGTTCGGTTAAAAACATCTGTACGCTATCGCTTTCAATCCGGTATTGCTCAACGGCTTGTTGGGCTGCTTCACAATCAGAAAACTTCTTTTGCTCCAGTAATCTGTTAAGCCCTGCCAGTACCCAATTGAATACGCCTGAAAGTTCGTTTTCGATAATCTTTGTATGTAGGTTTTTATCCTGTTCGTGTGGTGGTATGGTAACATCAAAAGGAATAATTAAAAACCGTCTGAAATAGGCGTTTGTATGTTCAACATCTTTGGGTAATTCATTACAGTTGAAAATCAGTTTTGCGTACTGCTTCAAAATGAAGGGTTGCCCATAAGGTAAACGGGCTTCAACGGGTTCACCTGAAACCAACTGTTTGAATATTGAAGCTTCCAAATTGCCGTTTATTTCACTTGCATAGTTTACCAATTTATTAGCCAGCTTCGCCCTGAAATAACCGTTATCATTGGTAAGGCTCTGTAATGAATAACTACTTACGTTATCAGTACCCAATAAGGCGTTTACAACTTCAAAAAATACGCTTTTCCCATTTGCTCCAGTACCGTACAGTATTAAGGCTTTTTCCTCTTTTAGTGCATTGCTCC
>JBDHYT010000202.1:0-5561 GCA_039811485.1 Marinilabiliaceae bacterium
AATAACAGGTAAGCAATTGATTACAAGCAATGCAATAAAGACAGGCTGCCGATAAAAGACAGCCTGTCTTATTTAACTAACTGTCAACCACTGGGAGAATCCTACAGGTATTCACCTATCATCAGAATGGCAAACCAACATTGAAATAAAAACGCGGATTCTTATCGTGATTATTTAATCCGAAACCAAAAGATATGGGGCCGAGCATTGAATTTACCGACAGATTGAGGCCGTAACCAACAAGCCACTTACGGTCGAAATAAGAGATGGATGAAGGCATAAAGCGGCTGTATGGGCGGGTATTGTATATTCCGTTGATGATTCCGGTAACATAGAAACTCTTAAACATATTGAACCGCAAACGGGTTTGGCTATAAATGAAATTCTCGACCAACTGCTCGCGATAATGCAGACCTGTAAACGGAATATCGTGGATGCGGGTCACCAAATTGTCGCCTCCCACAAAATAGAGCGACGAAAGCGGCGCATCATTAATAACAAAATAGGATGCAGCACCAGCAAGAGCAATATTTATCCTGCTGCTCACCGGAATGTAACCGGTAATATTGCCCGAAACAGCAATAAACTGATTGTCGGCACGGCTGTAGAAATCGTTGACCAAATGGCGGGCCGACTCACGACCCTTATAAACCTCACTAAGCCAATAATTTGCTATTCCTACGGCTTCAGCTTTCACACCACGGGTGGGTAGATACCTGTTATTTAGACTATTAAACCTGATAGGAAAAAGAATCATCGACTGGTTGTAGCCAAACTTACGCACTCCGCTATCAAAAAGTTCAGGAAATCCGGTATCGGACAATAGGATATGCCTCTCGAGGGTTATTCCGGGCGAAAAAGATAGCTTAGTAGAAGGAGTAAAATCGAAACTGAAAGTTGAATAGGTATATCGGTACGAAAAAGTACCGTACCGCCCGTTACCTACCCTGTAAAGCGGGAGGATGGAACGGCTGTAGCCACCATCCAGAATAACGCCATAGTTCATGCCGTCGCCAAGGAATGATGCTATATTGACATTAAACTGCGGACTTTTCGACGCTTCGGCAGTAACCGACATACGGGTATTTTTAACGGTTAGGTTTCTGACGGTAATATTTCCAATGATGGCGGCTCCAAATACATTGTTGTAATTAAGCGAGAAGTCAAATTTGGTAGGGTAAGTCTCAACGGTGGTCAACTTCATTATGTAGGGACCTCCATCGTATTGAAGCTCATAGTTTACATAGTCGAAAAATCTGGTACCAAGCAGTTTGCGCATACCACGACTCACCATGGCCGGGGTAATGCTGTCGCCATCGTCAAATTGAAGATGAGCAATCAAAAAGTCGTGCGAAATATTTTTCAGCCCTTTACTCTCAATCCTGCTTATTTTTATCTTATTAACCATCAACGGTTTACAAACCGTCTTAGGCGGCTCGTGGGCGTAAACTTTTTCGGCCAGATGTGCCAGCGAATCAATTAAGGGTACCGAGTGCTTCATACCCAAGTCGATAATTCTGCCTCCTTCAAAGAAACTGGCAGTGGTATAGGGTTTTAAATCGGGCTGAATATAGATATCAGTCAACTTACGCGACTCCTCACTCTGCAGGTTGCTCCCAATGCTGGATGCTGCTATAAGAATACGCCGCATACTGTTAAGGTTTTCCACCGTAAACTCATCGGTAAAACCAACATTTACACCTATAATAATGTCGGCACCCATCTCTTTGCACAGCTTAACGGGAAAATTGTCGAGTACACCGCCATCAACCAACACCATATTATCCATTATCACCGGCGCAAACACCGAGGGGATAGCCATGCTGGCACGCATTGCAGTAGCGAGGTTGCCACTCTTAAACACATAAGGTTTACCGCTGATTAGGTCGGCAGCCACACAACGGAACGGTATGGGAAGGGAGTCGAAATCGGTTATTTGAGCCACTGGCCAGGTTAGGGCCGAAAGAAATTCGGAGATAAGCTGCCCCTGAATCAGACCGGCCTTATATTTCAATCCTTGCCGGGTAAGATCGAAACTGCTCAAAAAGCGCGAATAATCGTTCTTTTCGTGCGGAACCACATTTTCGAGAGGCACAAGATCACTGAGCAGCTGATTCCAGTTGGCGGTGCGTACAATACTATCGAGCTGGGCAGCTGTGTAACCACTTGCATATAAGCCACCTATAATGCTTCCCATACTTGTGCCGGTTATATAATCGGGTACAATACCCACATCTTCCAAAACCTTGAGAACACCGACATGGGCAAGCCCCTTCGCTCCTCCTCCACTAAGCACAAGACCAATCTTGGGACGAACAGACACACAGCCGTCCTGGGCTGCACCACATACAGGCAGCATCAAAAAAACACCAACCATAATGTATGTCCTTATATTCATCGCAAAGAATATTTACTTGCAACAACAGATATTTAATTATATATCTATCACATACAAACAACGCAATCATCTGTTTTTGGTCAATACCACACTCCCGTACATGTCGGGAAGCGGAACAAACGACTCCGGAATTCCGGCAGCAAACTCATCAACCGCCCTGACCACACCTTCCCAATCGTGGTTATAATCGTGAATTACAATTACACCTCCGGGCGACATCCTTGGATAGAAATAGCCCAGAGCATCGATGGTGGATTGGTAAAGATCGGCATCGATATGAACCAGAGCATATTTACAGTCAGGCACTTGGCTAATAGTATCGGGAAAAACACCCTCAATAATCTTAACATTAGAGTTGCCATTGATCAGCTTTAAAACCTTGTCGGGGGTAGTATCGCTAAAATCGACGGTTCTTGCTCTCACCACGCCGTCGCACTCTTCTTTTATAATCTGACGCGGCAGACCCGAAAAGCTGTCGAACAGATAGAGATTGCGGTAAGGAGCCATCTGATGCAGCACCCTTGCCGTTTCGCCTTTGTAAACACCCAATTCGGCAATTGAACCTTCAATAGATTGATTTTCAATATGTTTCATCAGAAACCAAAGCGAATAGAAGCGGTTTTTATCTTTAAACGACCATTCGGTCTTTATTATTTCTGACGAATGCCGCTTTGCATTTAAATCGTCCAACCAGCGGAAAGGTTTATATACCTTGTAGGTCCACATACTCCAGAAATAGCCGAACAAACCCCAGGCAGCAGCATTAAAAAGCAAAAGATTGATAAATTGAAAAGTAGTCATCGGTTTTTACTTTTAATATACTAAAAATATGAAATAAAATGTGTTTTTCCTTCTCTAATTCATAAACTAAGCTATTCGTTTGATGAAAACACAATTACAGGATGGCAACAGTTTATTCACCATTTACTGACAATGGCAATGAGCAAAACCACAAGTTATACTAATACTATGTTTTTATAGAAGCTTGCTACGCCATCAAACTCACCGGGAGAATCCTGGCATTTTGGGCTTGGCAATACCTGCTGCCAACACAGCTCCTGTAAGTATAAGAAATGCACCAATATAGGTAAGCCAGCTAAAATTGGGAGCAGGTATAATGTCGATATTGAAAACCACCATCAGCTCGATACATAAAAAAGTGATAACAGGATTAAGGGTGGTGATAATGCTTATCTGATTGGCTTCTATATACTTAAATGCCTCAGCGAAGGAACCGTAGGCAATTACTGTGTTGAGGCAGAGAAAAATCATCAAAGGCCATATCCACCATGGAAACTCCTGGTTGAACGACGTGAAATCGGCAAGAGGAATAAAGAGGATGGCGGGTAGCGAATAGATAAACATATTGATATGTTGCGGTTGATAGCTACGAATAAGCATCTTGTTAAAAACACCGTATGCAGTCCATGACCAGGCACCCACCACAAGCCATATAACGCCTTGGTTAAAAGAGTCGCGCCCGCTCTCAATAGCCTGGAATTGCTGGAAATAGAAAAATGCAAAACCGGTGAAAGCAACAATAAAACCAACTATCTTGAGTATGGTTATCTTCTCTTTGAAAATGATAAATCCCAATGCACCAAGTGTTACTGCTCCAAGCTGAATAAGGATTTGAGCACTGGCAGGTCCAGCCAGATCAACACCTTTCATAAAGCCAATGTAGTTGATTCCGAGCAGAAGCGATGCGCCAACAAGCTTCACCGGCGGGCGTTTAAAAATGGTTAGAGCCTGAGGATTACGAATGGAGTAGTAACCTGTAAGCATCAGAGCAGCCGATGCAAATCGCAACCACACAATGGTATAGGCATCAAAAAATTGAAGTGCAATTTTAAGGCCGATAGCCAGAAGACCCCAAAAAAGGGCAGTGGTGGATGCAAGAAGCAAGCCTCTCTTTCTGTCTGTCATCTTCGTTACTATTGTGAATCATCAAAAATAGTGCTTTACAAATAATTAATGGATGAAAACTGATAAAAAGTGCAACATCAGAAAAAAATAGGGGCAACACTCTGAATAATTGACAAAAACACTATATTTGTATGAACTAACAAATTATCACTAACAACATGAAACGTTCTATTAGAAATTACACTTCACTATTTTTTGCGGCCGCAGTAGTTCTTGGCTCCATCACAGGCTGTCAGTGCAACGGCAACAAGAACGAGACCATCAAAAAAGAGAATATAGAGGCAGAGGTGCGCGAGTTTGTATATCCACTTCCCACATCGTTTGAAGTTACCGAGCTTCTTAACCGCATCGAAGCATCGTACATCATCGACCTGAGCAACTCACCTGCCAATGTTGACAAATACCTTACCGAGCCATCGCGCGCGCTCAACCTGGGTGTTTACAGTGCCGACCTGAGTTATGCCAGCACATACAACCAGCAGCAGTTTATTGTAGATTACATGACAGCATCGCGCAAACTGGTTGAAGCTCTCGATATGACGGCTGCCGTTGACCCCGAGTTGCCAAAGAAAATCGAACAAAACGAAAACAATAAGGATGAGCTAATCACCATCATAACAGAGTCATTCTATGATACTTACGACTACCTGAACCGTAACCACCGCGCACCGGTATCGGTAATGATTATAGCAGGCAGCTTTGTTGAGGGACTTTACATTGCAACCAACATCTCCGATAACACATTCAACAACAAAGAGATGGTAAAAATTGTGATGACACAAAAAGATCCGTTCAATAAGCTGATGGAGCTACTCAACCAACATGCAACTACTGACTATGTAAAAACCACAATAGCCGATATGACACCACTTTACAATATTTTTGGTTCAATCGAAGAGGGTGGTATTACCGAGAAGCAGCTTGAGCAAATAAAAACCGAGGTTAAAGCACTAAGAACCAAAATAGTGTTGTAACAAAATCTTAATGAGATATTAACAGGGGAGTCAAAATATATGACTCCCCTTTTTTTGTTTAAAAAAAGTGAAATCATATCTTTACATCCGTAAACTTAAAACTTTATATGAGTGAAATATTGCTGGAGGCCCTGATGCAGCTTTTTGCCCTGCTCACCGATGTCAAAGAAGAACAGATATCGGGCGAAGCAAGAGTAAAAGTTGAGGATTACCTTTCACGACAGTTTAACAGTGAATATGTAAAGAAGCATTTAGACAGATAC
>JBDHYT010000203.1:0-5557 GCA_039811485.1 Marinilabiliaceae bacterium
TAATAGAACAACGAAATAGCAGGTAAAATAAAAACTGAGCTACCACCGGCAATGGAGAGAACTAAAAACTGAATCAAAATAAACACCAATATACCGGGGCTTTGTCGTACCAGTTCAATCATAAATTATAAATTGAGTATTTTATTAAAAACCGCCAGATGATCCTCAACCATTTGCTCAATGGTATAAGACCCGGCAACTGCCAGAACATTGCCGGTAAGACTTTCTTTGTTTTTCTCTGTATTCTTTATCGAGTCGGCAATAGCTTCAAAACTTCCGGCAGGGATACGATAACCTGTTTCACCATTAATAATCATATCGTAGGCAGCACCTACCCTGTCAGATGCAATTACAGGCAACCCACAACTCATGGCCTCGTTAACAACAAGTCCCCAAACATCGGAAGTTAGTGTAGGCAATACCATAACATCACTGATTTTACAAAACTCCAGTACAACTTCTTTGGGTTTATTACCTGGCAGGCAAACCTGCTTTTCAAGTTTTAACTTCTTAATAAGATCATTGTATAAATTGTATGAAGGCCCGTCACCTAACATAACCAAAAATAAATCGGAACGTTGCAGATGTTTTATCGCCTTTATAACCAATTCGAAGCCTTTTAACGGTATAAAACGACCTACAGTAAGAATAACAAATGCATCTTCGGGAATTCCAACCGATTGCCGAATACGATCCTTTACCTCTCCTGCTATCTTTTCGTTCAGAACCTCATTTTTATAAATGGAAGTAAAATGGTAATTGAATATTCTCTCTTTTGGGGCACCATACCGCTCCAGTGTTGCAGCTGCCAGCTTGCCACTGGAGAGATAAAGGGTTGCTGCTTTAATCAGGTAACGTTTTAACACTAATTTCAACTTATTCCCCTGATAAAATCCGCCATCAGTATTTAAAATGAAAGGTTTTTTAGTGAATTTCAAATATGAAATTGCAAAAATCTCAACAAGATGTGCATACCCACCTACAACAATAACATCATAGGAGTTATTCAGATATCCTATTAATTTAAAATAACCGTTACTCCTTAACTGACTTTCAGTTTTAAAAAGAAAATCATGTTTGTAATTATGGTCGCTTGAATTATAAACCCACTGTTTACGTTCCGAAATTGATTTATGATAATAGATAACAGTTAAATCAACATATCTGTTTAACTCATTAAAAAAATCAATCCTGTAAGGTGAAGGAATATAATTTAAATAAAGAATCTTTTTCATAATCCGAAATCAACGCAACATCATTGAATAGTAAACCCTAAACCGCTTAATGCGAAAAAACATATACAATAAGGCTCGAATCCTTAGACCAACAGCTTTGAAAACGGACCAGGCAGGGATAAAATTCTTATAATTATCAATTATTAAACTGAATGACATAGAATCCAATCCAAGATTATCTGCTTTTTTATAAAAATCATCTTTATACACCTGGTGCCAATAATGAAACACCTGGTTATGAGCAGATTCCAATTTATGATTATTTTCTAAAATCACACTGAAAGCATATTGTTCGGTCGCAAAATAATTACTATAACTAAAAAAAAAATCATTGAATTCCAACACTTTTCCAAGAAGAAAAAAATTACTGGAATGAATTCCTATAACTCCTGAGTTCCAAATATTCCCTTTAACTTCTGTACTATTTTTACCAATCAATTCTTTAATTTCTGGTTTATCTAAAATGCTTAACAAAACATCAGATGGCTGTCCTTCATTAAAATGCATTACACTTTGAGCAGGAGAGATATTATCTATCAAAAATTTCGGGTGACGTTTAAAAACGGTATCAGTATCCATCATTATTATAACATCATTGGGGTAATCGAGAGTACACTGTTCGAAGCATTTAATTTTTGAACGATACAGATACCTACCGTTGTCACTCCATTCGTTTAAGGTGGATTCATCAATTTTTCTGGTTTTTACATTGAACCCATTAAAGTATTCAGCATTATCAGTATAGATAATAATTTCAAAATCAAAGACCTCAACTGCATTAAAAGCAAAAATACTGGCTATTGAAATTTTTGATTCCAGAAAAAATTTCTCCTTTCCAAAAATGAGATATATAAAAACAGCTTTTTCCATATTCATAATTCAGTTTAGCGGCCACCAATCAGGGAAAATAAAACTCTATTAAAAGTATTATTTAACCATAAAAACAAAAGTAAACTAAAAATACAAACAAAAGTAGTATTAAAAAAATACAGACCAATATATCCCGGATTACTTCCCACCAAAGTCATTCCTGTTTTTTTTAGTATCGTTAAAAAAGGTTCCTGAAAACAGAACAGAAAAAATGTACTATGAATTACATTACTATTTTGCAAACGGACGGACCAGTTGCAACCGGCAAACAAATCATAGAGGCCCCAAACGCTTAACAATCCGCATAGTATGGCAAACTGATAAAGTCCAAAAACCGGTGGAACAACTTCAGGATATGTTTGTGAAAAGCCTGTATATATACTTGACAACACCCAGAGAACAGTTAGGGTAACAACCAAATCAACTCTAAACCTAAACTCCGACAGATGCCTGAATTTTAATGAAATTACTGATCCTGCAAAGAAAAAAAACAGACTGTCAGCACGTAGAAATGAAGAAGTCTCACCCTTATATAACCACCACATAAATAACAGAAGAAGAATAAACAGGTGATATTTATTGCTGAGTTTATAAATAAGCGGAGAAAGCAGAGCCAACGCCATTAAATCACGTAAAAACCAGAACTGATACTGAACGGGATTAATTGTTATATGTTTAAGAAAATCAATAAAAGTAAACTCCCAATGGGTATTCATTTTTGCATCAATGACCGGGAACAACTGCAGAGAATAAATAAAAACCGCCCCAATAAAACTCCATAGGATATAGGGAATCAATAATGTTTTAACTCTTTTTCTCAATCTGTCGGAATAACTGAAGGGCTTATAAAAAAAAAGGAAGCCTGATATAATAAAAAAAAGAGGTACACTAAAACGCAGCAGAGCCGATGTAACAATATTCTGGAAGAGGTAGAAATATATGTATCGGCTCATTGGCTGCGGCATCATGTAGCCATGCCAGAAAACAACAGCCAGAATGCTTACAAAGCTAAGAACCCTAAGTTTTTTGGATAGATATTCACTCATTGCAAATTATCTTCTGCTATTTTTATTGTTTTCAAAATATTTCGGGAAAAATTTAACGCAGAGAATCTCTCCATCTTACTTCTCAGTTCTTCCTGGATTTGAGCACAAATATCGGGTTGTGAAATCAACTCAGATATTTTCCACACAGCCTCCTCGTTACTGTTAAATCTCAACCTGATGTCATCAACAATTTCTGTTTGACCACCATCATTAACAACAAAAGGAAGCATTCCCGCCATAATCATTTCAGCAGTCGATATACCAAAAGGTTCGCAATCCCTCGCATTAATAAAATACCTGTACCTGTTGAGCAAGTCAACTTTCCCGGTTCCATAAACTCCACCATGAAGAGTAATCCATGAATGATTTTCGCACATTTTTGTGATTTGCCTGCTGTAATCTCCATCATCAAATACTCCTGCAATGTGGAATTCCAAATACGGCACACTCTTTCTTACTTGTGATAAAATATCGATAGCTGTTTCCAGCTTTTTCTCAGGCGAAATTCTCCCTAAATATAAAAAACCGTTCTTTCTGTCACCAAATGCAGTTGTACATGGAATAACAGTTACAGGCGGATATACTACTTCAGCGGGGAGATTAATAAATACATCTGAAATTCTGGCTGTCCATTTTGAGTTGGCAATAAAAACATCATCAGAAATATCATGCTTTGAGCAACCTTCAATAATCTTAGCCAGCCACTTATAAATCCCATATAACCTGCCCTTTGGAGTTACAATACCGACTCCGTAGCGGGCTGCAAGTTCTTCTTTCCACTCAACATCCGAAAGAATATGAATAGCTTTACGCCCCCAGTTAATTACCCTTGAGCCTGTTATACACACATCATAACCATGCGCAATATTACGACATATCCTCAAAAATAAAGCGTGCCAAAGTAAACCTAACTTGTTCCGGCTTAATATCTTCTTAAAAGGAAGGCCATAGATATTAAATTCATCCACACTAAGTGATGTGCCGGCAACATTGTTGAGTTCATCTAAATCAAAACCTCCTCTGGTTATCAATGTAACCCTATACTCATGCTTAAGGGCATCGATAAGCCACATTGTGGCAACCTCTGCACCGCCTCTACCCCAATAAGGGTAGGCAATAAGAACTTTCTTCTTCAACATTTCAGTCTTTAACCAATGTCAAAACTCACGTAAACAACTCTTTAAACCTATCAATTGCTGCAACATCATCTATATTACTGTTCAGGATGTTAATATTATCTTTAGCTTTTTCGTAATTCAGCTTAGAGTAATCTATTTCTTTCAACTGAGCAATAATATCATCACTGAATCTGTATTTAATAATCTTAACAGGATTACCAACTGCTATAGCATAAGGGGGAATGTCTTTTGACACAACACTCCCGGCACCAATAACAGCTCCCTTGCCAATAGTAACACCCGACAGAATTATACTGCCATAACCTATCCACACATCGTCTTCAATTACCACCTGCCCTTTTGAAAAGGAACCATTTCCGCCGGCTACAAGTTTACATGCCGGAAAGGTCATAGGTGTATTCACATGATGATTCCCTCCCAACAGGAAAGTTACATTGGATGCAATGGACACATAATTTCCTATAGACAGTTTTTCTTTTTCAGCATTCCACCACATAATTTTCAAATCACCATACGAACCTTTACCTGCACTAACAATGTGTGATGGAAACTCATGCAAAGGATTTAATGAATTATGAGGGTTTTGCTCCCTCCATTTCTTTTGAAACCTGACCAACTGTAATTTGGACTTAATTCTGTTAAATCCCCCCCCCCCGGCATGATTACTTATTTTTAAGTTTAGTACTGATTTTAACTACAAATCCCCTATACAAAAAACGAAACATTGCTTTCATATAGATAAATATATTAGATGAAGGTAGATTATCAATTCCAATAATATTATAATGACCTGTATATTTATTTCGATTATACAAAGGTTTTCCTCCTATTGTATTAAGCATATTTTTTTCGTGAACCACGACAAACCAACCTTTAAGGTTTGTAAGCTGAATTACAGGACGATGATTAAATGCCTCATGATGCCCGAAATCGAAGACGGTAGGAACCATATCATTTTCAATTTGTGAAACCCGGGTGATAAATGGATTCGATTCATCCTTACTTTGATATAGCAATCCACTTTTCATATCCAGCTGTAATCCCCATTTGAAATTATATAAAACATCATTTGCCTCTTCTGCTGCATATTGCTGAATTATTTTAATGTATTCGCAATGGATTGCATCGTCATTATCAATTGGCGAAGTGACAATTTTTTGCTTCCCGTTGCTGTTACTTTTTATATAGCTATATAAAGATGGTAAAAACCCGGCTGACGATTTTACAAACAGAGGCTCAAACACATTATATGACTGCTTAATTTGTT
>JBDHYT010000204.1:0-5547 GCA_039811485.1 Marinilabiliaceae bacterium
TGGTTGATTCGTTCATTATACTGTCGCTATATTGCTTGTAGAGTGTCAGATAGTCTAACGACTTCCTGTTGATGCCCATGCCTTCGTAAATATCGGCAAGATTTTTATAAACGTTCTGCTGCTCTACCTTTAGTTTCATTGCCTCTGCCTCATCCTTGCATTTCAACGAATACTCCAGCGCGGCCCGATAGTTGCCCATTTTGTAATAGGCATTACCTAATTTTATGCCCACTATAACAGAGTGTTGACGGCTTCCGGTTTTTTCAGCTAATTGTAGTGCTTCTTTTAAATAAACCAATGCCTTGTCGTAGTGATTGTTGATAATATGAATCCCTGCAATGCTTTGAAGTCCTGCAATGATACCGTTGGTAAACGAAATACGCCGGGCTACCTCAAGCGATTTGGTGTAGTTATGGAGTGACTTTTCGGTGTCGGTAGTCTGATACAGTGAGCCTAAGGCTTCATAAATCTGGGTTGCCGAACGTGGCTCGTTCAGCTCCTCTGCAAGTTTGAGTGCTTGGTTAAAGTATCTTTCAGCTTCAGCCTCTTTTTTCTGATGTGTATATATGTGGCCAATATTTAGGTAGCCATTTATAAGTCCTTTCCGGTCGCCAAGCTCCTCCTTGAGTTTTACCGATTCCAAAAAGTACTTTTGGGCTCTGGTGTAATCTCCCTTGTTGAAATATGCCGATCCTGTGTTGTTTGTAATGCTGCATAGTGCTTTTTTGTCGCCTGCCTCTCTTGCTGCTTCAATCCCATGGTTAAAGTAATCCAAAGCCTTTACAAATTCGCCGCTCCAATTGTGAAGAACTCCCAACGCATTGAGACTTTGCGATAACTGGGATTTGCAATTATGTGCGGCACATAGTTTTACGTTTCGTTCCAAACACTCTTTACCCTCTTTAAGTTTACCGTTGATCATATATACTTTACCCATGTTACCAAGCGATTCAGCAGCAATCTGCCATTCGGAGTACTCTATGGCTATATCTGCAGCTCTTGAGTAATGATATATGGCAATGGTGTCGAACCTGCTTTTGGATGCGTTATTGCCCCTCGACATATAGCTTACCGCTTTGCCTTTTTTGAAACCAATCGAATCGGCAAGTGATTCGGCCATAAGTGCATAGCGTACGGAAGATGCTGAATCGGCACCCGCATACAATTCAGCAATATCATTCAGTAAGTTTACTCTTGTGGTATCTCTGTGTCTGTTTTTTGATAAAACTGATTTAAGGCTGTCAATTTTATTGGATTGCGAAGTAATGTTTATGCCGGGCGATACTATTATCAGAAATAGTAATACACGATATTTGAAATGTTTTAAAAGTGAGATGTTTGTTATATGTGATTTTTCCATTGGTTGCCGGCTGATATTAATTAATCAACAAAATTTTGGGTTTTCAAAAGCTAATATTGCGTTTACAATAACGCTTAGGTGGTAAAAATAGGATAATATTTTTGGATATTTACATTTTTTCGGTTTTTATGCCACTTGTTTTTCGTAATAGTATGGGATAGGCAACAACTGATACTATGATTATGGAAGCACCTATGTAAAAGCCGGTTGTCATAAGCTCAGAACTGCCGAAACATAAATATGCGAGCAGTATTCCGTATATCGGCTCCATATTGACGGCTAATGTTACCTTGTAGGCCGACAGATGGTGCATCAACCTGATTGTTGCTATGTACGGATAGGCGGTACATACAACCGCCAGCAGCAGCAGCCATATCCAGTCACCCGGCGTTGGCATTATGTGTTGGTCTTGGCCTGTTCCTGTAATCAATATATATATAATAACCGCCAGTGCACCTCCCGTAAGCTCAAAAAAACCTATTGCCAAGGGTTGGGACGTGTGTTTTTGGGTAAATAATTTGTTGATTACTGTAAATAGGGCTGCCAGGAAAGCCGATGTTAAAGCAATCACAAGACCGTCGGTATATCGTGTTTCAAAACTGAAGATAACATATAAACCGGTGATTATCAGTATTCCTATGATAAGCTCTATTGCCATGAATTTTCGTTTCATTATCAATGGTTCCAGTATTGAAACAAAAAGGGTGGTGGATGCCAGTCCTCCCAATGCAACCGATACGTTGGCCATCTTTATTGCACCAAAAAAAGTTATCCAATGAAGAGCAACTATTATGCCTGTGAAAATATATGTGATTGCATCCGAGGTTTTTGGAATTATGCTCCGCCCCGATTTAACCATCAATATAAGCAGTGCTGCTACCGTTATACCCATACGCCACGCCACAAGTAGCTGGGCATCAAGCGTTATTACTTTGCCAAGTATGGCTGTGAATCCGTAAATGAGAACTATAAAATGAAGTTCGATATGATGTTTTATGTTCGATTGCATCTTAGTCGATTTGACGTTGAAGTTATATTTTTTTCCGATAAATGAACATATTTGCAGGAGGTGATTTTTGTCGGATTGTCGGTCTGGTTTTTTGATGATTGGCTTTTTGTTTTTGATGATTTAGAGGTGTAAATTATCCTTTTGTATTGGCTAAAACGTATCTTTGTATTTGAAAAATCTATACATCTATTAATATGAAAAACAAAAAAATAAAAGTGTTTGGTGCATTACTGCTTGTTGCAGCAGTAGCTGTTACTATTCGTTGCACCAGTGTTCCTATCACAGGGCGCAAGCAACTTCTGCTTATGCCCGAATCATCTATGATGGCAATGAGTTTCAATCAGTACGATGAGTTTTTGAAGGAGAGCAAGGTGAGTGCCGACAAGAAAAATACGGATATGATCAAGCGTGTGGGCACACGAATTTCAAAGGCCGTCGAAGAGTATATGAGCCAACATGGCCTTGCATCGCATCTCGAAGGTTACTCGTGGGAGTTTAACTTAGTTGACGATCCGCAAATTAATGCATGGTGTATGCCCGGTGGTAAAGTAGTGTTCTACACCGGAATATTGCCCTATTGCCAGGATGAGAACGGAATTGCCGTAGTGATGGGGCACGAGATTGCCCACGCCGTTGCACGACATGGTAATGAGCGTATGAGCCAGCAGATGGTGACCCAGTTTGGTGCAGAGCTGGGTAATGCCATGATGAGCGAAAAATCGGCCGAAGCACAAGCAATATTTAGTACTCTCTATGGCGTTGGCAGTCAGCTGCTTGTTGCTTTGCCTTACTCGCGCAACCACGAGACTGAGGCCGATAAGATGGGGCTGATATTTATGGCTATGGCAGGCTATAACCCCGAAACAGCCGTTGAGTTTTGGCAAAGGATGGCAGCCTCTGGAGGTCAGAAACCACCTCAGTTTCTTAGTACGCACCCCTCAGATCAGACAAGGGTGAGCGACCTTCAGAAATTTATGCCCGAAGCACTCAAATATTACCGTAAATAACAGGTTAAAAGAAATTAATAGAGAAGCCACCCAACGAGGTGGCTTTTTTAATTGATATTAACAAATAAAAATATATTTTTGTAGTATGTATTACAGCAGTGGCCTTTTACCATTGTATTAACGGGTAAACAGTTTTCCTGATATTTTCAGGAAGCGGTTTACTTTAAATCTAATTTGAAAAAATGACAACAACTCTTTCGCTTATTGTTATTGGCCTGTTCTTTGGCGTTCTTCTTATAGTCTCATACTTTTCGGGACGTAAGGCCGGCAATGAAACATTTTTTACCGGCAACCGGCAAATGCCTTGGTATCTTGTGGCTTTTGGTATGATAGGAGCCACCATATCGGGCGTAACATTTGTGTCGGTTCCAGGCGAGGTTGGAAACACAAACTGGTACTATTTGCAGTTTTTACTGGGCAACTTCCTGGGATATTGGATTATAGCATTTGTGCTTATTCCTCTGTACTACAGGCTTAATCTTGTCAGTATCTATACCTATCTTAATCATCGTTTTGGTGTCTCATCCTATCGTACAGGTTCGTTTTTCTTTATATTGTCACAGACCATTGGTGCATCTTTTCGCCTTTATCTGGCAGCGGTAGTGCTCCAGTTTGCAGTGTTCGACACTCTTGGGTGGCCTTTCTACGGTACTGTGTTTGTTACCATCCTCCTGATATGGCTCTATACTTTCAGGGCAGGTATTAAGACAGTTATATGGACCGATTCGCTGCAAACACTGTTTATTCTGCTTGCAGTAGGATTGACCATTGTGGTGATATCGAGCGAGTTGAATCAAAGTGCAGGTGAGCTCTTCTCAACCATTGCCAACCATCCCTACAGTGCAGTGTTTGACTGGGATTGGAAGAGTAAAACCAATTTTTTCAAGCAATTTCTTGCCGGTTTGGGTATTGTGATAGTAATGAATGGATTAGATCAGAATATGATGCAAAAAAGCCTTACGTGTAAGAATGTAGGCGAGGCCAAGAAAAATATTTTCTGGTTTAGTTTTGCGTTTATTGCTGTCAATCTACTGTTTTTGTCACTCGGCGTTCTCCTTTACCAATACTCGGCAGTGAAAGGAATCGCAATCCCGGCGCATAGTGACGATCTGTATCCCAATCTGGCAGTTAACTATTTCGGACTTTTTGCCGGAGTTCTTTTTCTGCTTGGCATTATTTCGGCAGCCTATTCAAGTGCCGATTCGGCTCTTACTGCTCTCACCACGGCATTCTGCATCGACTTCCTTCGTATCGACCCCGCCTCAGATAGTGGCAAACGCAAAAGGTTTTTTGTGCATATCGGGTTTTCGGTACTTGTCTTCTTAGTTATTGTACTCTTTAGAGTGATAAACGACAAGAGTGTGGTGAGTGCCGTATTCACTGTTGCTGGCTATACCTACGGACCTCTTCTGGGGCTCTTCTCCTTCGGAATTCTTACCCGACGTGGTGTCAGGGATAGGTGGGTGCCGTATATCAGCATCTTTTCGCCACTCTTTTGCTATTTTATCAATCGCTATTCAGTTGTGTTGCTGGGTGGTTACAGGTTTGGATTCGAACTGCTGCTGCTCAATGGTGCCATTGTCTTTCTTGGCCTGTTCTTGATATCATTTAAAAAACCACATAATGGATAAATCGACTCGTTACCTGGCACTCGATGTATTGCGCGGAATGACCATTGTTCTGATGATATTGGTTAATAATCCCGGCTCATGGAAATATATCTACGCACCTCTCAGACATGCTGCGTGGCATGGATGTACGCCTACCGACCTTGTTTTTCCTTTTTTTCTTTTTGTGATGGGGGTGTCGATGTTTTTCTCTTTTTCCAAATATCAGAATACCCTCAACAAAACCACACTCTATAAAGTGATAAAACGTACTCTCCTTATTTTTGCCATTGGATTGTTTCTCAATTCGTTTCCCCAGTGGCAAATAGATTGGGCCAATGTACGTATTATGGGGGTGCTTCAGCGGATTGCCATTGTTTATCTTTTGGCATCGGTAATGATTCTCGCCCTCTCGCGTAAAGCTCTTGTGTGCGTGTCATCCTTCATCTTAATAGCATATTGGGCCATACTGTGGTTTTTTGGCGGGGCTGAGCCATTTTCATTATCCGATAATGCTACAATAGGGTTCGACAAGTTTTTGTTGACTGAAAACCACATGTATCA
>JBDHYT010000205.1:0-5533 GCA_039811485.1 Marinilabiliaceae bacterium
AACAGGTGAATATCTATGGCGATATTCTGTGGCGGCCGGTGGATAAACGCGACAATTATGTGAAACGATGCATCGCAATGCCTAGCGACACCCTCGAAATAAGACACAACGAAGTGTATATAAATGGTGTGCGCGGTGTTGATGCCCCCGATATTCAGCATAACTACCGTATCCTTACCGATGGAACACTGCTCAACGACAAGTTTTTTGAACGTCTCGAAATATCCGACGAAGACCGGGCCTATGGTGGCGTAGGCCCTGAGTATAGCCTACCATTGACTGTGGCAAAAGCACAGCAGGTTAAGGATATGCCGTTTGTGCAACGGATTGTGATGGAAGAAGAGCAGCCCGACTCCACAGGTTTCAGGGTTTTCCCTTACAGTAGCGATTACCCGTGGAGCCGCGATAATTTCGGACCTCTATGGATGCCCAAAAAAGGTGTTACTGTTGAGCTCAATACAACCAATGTGGTTCTTTATGAGCGTATTATAACCGGATATGAAGGCAACAGACTCGACTATAAGGATGGAAAGATTCTGATAAACGGTGAACCAGCCAGCAGCTATACCTTTAAAATGGATTATTACTTTATGTTGGGCGACAACCGTCATAAATCTGCCGACTCGCGTTACTGGGGTTTTGTGCCCGAAGACCATATTGTGGGAAAACCAATACTTGTGTGGTTATCACTCAATAAGGATAAGTCGTTTCCACATAATATCCGTTGGGACCGGTTCTTTAAAATTGTTCATAACAACTGACAGGTTAATTGTTTTTGATGGCAGGAAAGAGGAGAACGGTTGTTTTAGTTTGTATTGCCGCACTACTTCCGCTTGTGTGGATGAAGGCATATCTGATTGCTGCACTGCTGCTCGGATGCGGTGCAGTCTTTCTGTTTCTGCCGGCATCATTGCTTGATAAGTGTGGTGTTGGCAATTTTTGCCTGCGGCATTGCAGGGTTATGGAGTGGGTTTTTGCCTTTGTGGTTGCGCTTGGCGTCTGGTGGTTTATTAAGGCCGGCTTTTTTACCGTTGCTCGTGTCGATTCATCGGCAATGACACCATTATATCCCGAAAACAGTCTGTGGATGGTTACCAAATATCAGTATGGTGGTGCCATAAATGCAGATAATCCCAATAAATATTACCGGACTACCCGGCTCGACAACTTCAGAAGAGGCGACATGATGGTGTTTCATAATCCCGATGCCGATACTGTTGCCAATGAATCTCGATTATACAGCTATCATCTGGCCCGACGCATTGGACGGCGCAAGGTTGATGGTGCTGTTGCACTGAGTGTTAAGGAGCGGCCGCTGATGCTTCAACGGTTAATCGGCCTCCCCGGCGATACAGTAGAAATAAGGGAGGGAATGGTTTATGTTGATGGGAAAATGATTGATAATGAAGGTGGTACAACAGTCCGTTTTCAGATAAATCAGGAAACTCCGGCAGATGTGGTTAGTGATATTAAGGATAACTCCTTTAATTTCAATAAGGAAGGTGATAAAATCATGGCCGATATTTTCCTTAAACAGCTGAAGCCTGAATGGCAACAGTGGCTAATACCCGATGTTATGGAGTATAACTATCCCGACCCGACAATTTTTCCCTTTCATGTTAAGCTTCTTTGGAATCGTTCATACCTTGGTCCGGTTGTGGTTCCTTCAAAAGGTGATGTGATTGAGCTTACTCCGTTGAATATTATTCTATATCAGCATATTATTCGGCATTTCGAGGAGATTGATTTTGTGGTAAAGGATGGTCGGGTATTTGTAGATGGCAATGAGACAAAGAGTTATAGGTTTCGTATGAACTACTATTGGGTGATGGGCGACAACCGGCAGTCGGGTTTTGATAGTCGTTATTTTGGTTTTCTGCCCGAAAATCATATTGTTGGAAAGGCATATTTTATGTTTTCCAATTGATATTGCATTACAGTTGGTTTTTGTATAAATTTGCATATACTTAATTATGATTTAATTCTCAGCCTATGAAACCTTCTTATTGGATTACCCTTGTGTTAGTTTCGGTGTTGGTGATTTTCATTGTGCAGAATGCTGCGGAGACTACAATAAAATTGCTTTTCTGGAATATTAATATTTCTATGGCTTTACTGCTGTTCTTCATTTTTTTGCTCGGTTTTGTTATTGGTATGCTTTGGTTCAATACCAAAAAGAGTGATGGGAAACAGCAGGATAATCTGCCGGCAGTAAGTGATAATGAGGCTGATAAGTAAGATAGTGTCATAATCTTTAAACTGCTCTTTTTTGTGAATTCCCTTTTTTCCATCTCCTACTTCGGCTCGGTAAGTTACTGGTCTTTTCTTCTTGCTGCCGACAATATTTTGCTCGAACAGCATTGCCGTTTTGAGAGGCAGAGTTACCGTAACAGATGTAATATTCTGGGAGCCAATGGTGTACTGCCGCTATCGGTGCCGGTTCTTAAGCCTGTAGGAGGTTATCCTTCAACCCGCGAAGCCGAAATCAGTTACGATGTGGATTGGAGACAAAGTCACTGGAGATCGATAGTCTCAGCCTATAACAACTCTCCTTTTTTCGAGTTTTATGCCGATGAGTATGAGGCTATTTTCCAGAAGAAATATAAGTTTCTGTGGGATTTGAATATGGCTGTTTTTGATGTGGTTGAAAACCAGCTTGATGTAAATATTGCCTATTCGCTTACCTCAAAGTATCACCAGCCTGCGATTGATGATGCCGACTACAGGGAGATTATACATCCGAAGCGGATAATGGGAATTAATGATGGATTTAACCCAGTTCCATATCGCCAAATATTTGGAGAGAAGTATGGTTTTGTACCCGACTTATCAATTATCGATCTTATTTTCAACAAAGGGCCTGAGAGTGTAATTCTATTGCGCCAGTGTTCGTTGTTATAGTTTAATACTACTCCCGTATTAATGCGCTGTCATTCTTTTTCTACTAATATTTCATCCCTGACGGGATTCCTCAAAAACAAGTTTGAAAGGGAGGAAGTAATACTTGTCAATTTTACGTTATGCCATTGGCTCAGAGAGCCAGACCATGCATAACCGTGGGTTTCAACCCACGGAACACGCCCACCACGTTTCCTGCCAGGTGGCAGCACAAAACCAATTGGTAATTGCACATTGTCTCTTATTATTATACTGTGATTTACGTACTTTGGGCAATATTAGTAACCACGGCCTTCAGGCCGTGGTTGATGCCGTAATTGCCGGTGGCTTTAGCCATGACATTCTAAATTGCAGGTGTGTGATTTGGTTAAAAACACCAGCAATAGACCTGAAAGATCATATCTCCATTACCCTGGGTCAGCGCCCCAAGGTATTAACATAGACGGACAGCTGCCTGAATTGAAAATCGACGAAGTCAAAGACAGGATTTCTTGAATAATAAAACCATTAAAAATGATTCCCCTTCCCTGTCAATAACACATCATGCTCAAATTTTTGGGCATATACCCGGAATAACCTAACCCATAGTTGCCTTGGGAGCGGATTGGGTAAGTTATTTTTTAAAAAAGAGTTGAATACAGAATCACCTATCTGTGAGGGATTTACATATATCTATCATTGGTAGCAAAGCGAAGATTCTCATCAACCAATAAATTCACTTGTGCAGGTTGAGTCAGATAACAAACACACATTCATGGAGATACAATAATCTTAATAATATATTCCGACTCTATGGCTTTACCACCATACCGAGCCGGTATCCAACGCCAGTGTTTGGGTATTTTGCTTGCTGCCTTAAGCACAGCCTTATCATAATCGGCATTAAAACTGTTGATAATATTAACTCCTGAGATTGCCCCTTCGGTATTTATAAGCAGGCTGAGGAGCATGGTCTGCTCTTTGGGGTATGGAAAATCGGTATATGGCTGCTGAATGTTGGAGGCCACAAAGCGGTAAATAACAACCGGGCTTCCCAGGAAAAAACATGGCGAATCGTACACCTCATCGGGTTGCCTCTCAAAATTAAACACTTCGCCCGAGTCGAAGTTATAGCTATACTCCAGAGCACCTTCGTAGTTATAGAAACTCCACACCCCTACTTTGTTGTTTCCCTTATAGTTACCTTTTTCGAGTATCTTATTTTTGTAAGAGAACTGATACAATCCGTCCTTGAATGCAGTGTCGGAGGCCAAGGTACGATAGTTGTACTTAAACTCATTTTTAACCCTCTCAATATCCACATACTTTTTGCCTGCCGGCTGTTGGCTTCCGGCAGTAAGGGGCAAAAAAAGAGTTATGGCAATAAATAACAGCTGCTTCATTTTCATAATAAAACAAAAATACGTATTTTAAACGAAAACATCCCTATATGAATACCACTCAATTTCAACCACCTATTTATGTTGTTTCGGGCGGCAAGGGCGTGGCGGGTCATGCCATGGTTCATTCGCTGCTGATACAGTATCCCAACAACAAACTGTCGGTAGAGGTTTTTCCTGATGTGCAGACACCCGAAAAGATAGAGGCAGTAGTGCTGTTGGCCCAGAAAAACCAGGCAGTGATAGCCCACACGATGGTTAATACAGGATTGCGCTCCCACCTGAAATCGTGCTGTATGCTTCATGGCGTTCTTCAGTTCGATTTCATGGGTGACATGGCATCATACCTCGAAGAGAAGCTGGGACTCATATCGGAAAGTGTGCCGGGACTATATCGCCGCAGCGACCCTCTCTATTTCGACCGTATTGATGCCATTGAATTCACTCTGGCGCAAGACGACGGCGTAAATCCCGAACGGCTGAGAAACGCTGAGATAGTGCTTCTGGGACTTAGCAGAAGCGGCAAAACGCCTTTGAGCATCTATATGAGCATGTTTGGCTGGAAGGTGGCCAACGTTCCATTAGTTAAGGGGATACAGCCACCACCCGAATTGTACGAAATCGATCCGGGCAGGGTGTTCGGTCTGTCGATAAACCTGCCGTCGCTTCTTGCCATGCGCAACAAACGGATGGATCAGTTAGGCGATGTGGGGATGATAAACTACAACGACACGGCATATATACGCGAAGAGATTCAGTATGCGCATTTTATATACGAGCGGGGCGGTTTCACACGCATCAACGTAACCAACAAACCCATAGAGACCACAGCCAACGAGATAATACAACTTATATCGGAGAGGTTTGGCAACCAGCACAGTTCGGCACGTAACGAGCTGCGATAGTATTTAATCCATGCCGGAAAAAGAAAAGGGATCCTCACACTGATCCCTTTTCAAATAAAATCCCAAATTAGTCTATATATATCTTATATAAACCCAAAACCATGATTAAGGTATATACACCTCCAGAACTTTGGCAGGCGACAAACTCTTAACCGTCACTTTTTTTGATGAGGCCGGCACAAGCACCGTCTCTCCCATCACCATTTTCACAGTACCTTCAGCTGTCGAAATCTCACAACTGCCTTCCACGCACATATAAATGCGGAAACTGTCAATGGCAGTATGGTCTCTCTCCACCGAACCATCGACGCTGACTACTGAAGTGCAAAAATAAGAACAATTAACAAGATT
>JBDHYT010000206.1:0-5511 GCA_039811485.1 Marinilabiliaceae bacterium
ATACATTGGTTATCAAAGCCTCTTTTACGATAAGAAAAATATCCTTCAAACTGCTTTTCCTGACGTTTAACGGTGTGTCTGGTTCAATAAGAGTAATTGAAGCTGGAATTGCAGTAAACGCTATAACCGACTGTGCATAAAATGGATAGCGGATGCTTGAGTATGCCAGTGCGCCACCTATCAAGCCTGCTAATGCTTCAGAAAAATTGCCAACTGAAAAGTTACGGCCTTCATATTTCATAAAATCTTTTTCGGCACTATGCTGTTTTAGTGTATCATAAATCAGTGCCGAGTCGGCTCCCGAAATCATGCTCATGCCAAGTCCGAGAACTATTTCGGCAGTCATGAACATATAAAACCCCGAAAAGAGAGAGTATATTACAAAACCAACACATCCAAGAACTGAGCCTGCAACTATTGAAAGCTTTCGCCCCCACACATCGGCTGCATAACCCGAAGGGATTTCAAAAATAACAATCGAAATACTGTAACAAGCCTTCAGGATGAACGACTCTTCGGTGGAAAATCCCATCCCGGCATAAAAAATCATCAGGATTGGCATTGTGAGCATAAACCACTTTGCAATCTTGACCACATAAAGACGGTTGATGTTATGACGGATGTACGGTTTCATATTCATGATGCAAAAATAGAAATAGATTTTCACCATGGGGATCTATTTGCACTTTTCGTATTGATGATTTAATAAAAAGGGTTTGATAATGATAAATCGGTAGAAGAATTAATGAATTATAGAAGTAATTATAAATTTATAATCATTTTTTCTTTTAAATTGGTTTTAAATTTGTAAGTTTGCTTACATATAAATCAAATACAGTATGACAACATTTCTTTATATCCCTCAGAACTACCATTCGTTGCTTAGTCTTAACGAGACTGAGCATGCGATAAAATATATAAAGGATTTTTTTCAGGCCACATTATCGTCTGAGCTTCGGTTAAGAAGGGTGACTGCACCTCTTTTTGTACTTCAGGGTACCGGTATCAATGACGACTTAAACGGTGTTGAGCGTCCTGTGTCGTTTCCCATTCGCTGCATGGGTGAGGCACGGGCCGAGGTGGTACACAGCCTTGCCAAGTGGAAACGTATGATGCTCAAAGATTATGATATTGAGCAGGGCTATGGCATATACACCGATATGAATGCCATCAGGCCGGATGAGGATTTGGACAACATTCACTCACTCTATGTCGATCAGTGGGATTGGGAGCGTCATATTTCATCCAAGGAGTATAATATCGATTTTCTGAAATATATAGTACGAAAGATATATGAAGTGATGAAGCGCACCGAATATGTCATTTACGAGAAGTACAACCAGATAAAACCTGAGCTTCCAGAGGATATCTTCTTCATTCATGCCGAAGATCTAATGAAGCGTTATCCCGGTATGTCGCCAAAAGAGCGTGAAGATGCCATTTGCCGCGAAAAGAAGGTGGTTTTCATCATAGGTATCGGTCACGAGCTTTCCAATGGCGAGAAGCACGACGGTCGTGCTGCCGATTATGACGACTGGAGTACCGAAACAGAGAAAGGCTATTATGGTCTGAATGGTGATATTTTGGTCTGGAACGAAGTGCTTGGGCGCTCTTTCGAGCTGTCGTCGATGGGTATCAGGGTTAGTCCGGAGGCTTTGCTGCACCAGCTGGCAATAAGAGGCGAAGAGGAGAGGAAGAATCTACAGTTTCATAAGAGGCTGATTAAAGGCGAGTTGCCATTGTCGATAGGTGGCGGGATTGGTCAGAGCCGTCTCTGCATGTTCTTCCTCAGAAAAGCACATATTGGTGAAATTCAGGCAAGTATATGGCCCGAAGAGATGCGGCAGGAGTGTAAAAAGAACAATATCATATTGGTTTAGGCATAAAAAAGAGGCTGTCGGGATTTTACACCGCCAGCCTCTTTCGCATTGATAACTATTAACAGAAAAGACAAATTAGCTGATTCTATCGCCGTTTATTGAAAATAATTTACTGTAAAACAATTTTTCTACTCCAGCCACTGTTCTTGTCGAATAGAACATAAACTCCTTTCCCTGATTTTTCTATGTTAACCACCTGATGACGATATACATGGCCCGACCATATTTCTTTTCCATCGATTCCCGCCAGGGCAAGGGTTGCCGATCCGTCGAGAGTTATGCTGAATTGGCCATTTTGGGCAGGAATAGGAAAAACGTTGATATTCTGCACATTTTCAACCTTCTCTACATTAGTAGAAGTATGCTCCTCCACTTTGTGCAGATAAGCCACCGCACTGTTAAAGGCTGCATTGTAATATATGCAGTACTCGCTCGATACATAATTGGTTATATTGTCGGTAAACTTGGCACATGGCTCTTCAGGTCCGCCGGCAAGTGCGCCTGTAAGTTCGTAGGCATAAGGAACCGAACCTGGTTTTTTGCCTTCGTTTGTAAACAGAGTCCAGTCGTTGGTCGATTTGCCAAAGGCTGCGGCATGGTGCGGATATTTTGGATATCCGCCACCTAATTCGTTATAGCCTATCAAAAACGAAAAATTGGCAGGAGCATCGGCACTTATGAAGTCGTGAGTGCCAAGTATAAAGTCGATATTTCGTTTTGCAAACGAATAAGCCTTTGCGTCGCCTGTCTCTTTATGATAGAGTGCTGCCAGAAGGGCTGCATTACCGGCATCGCGCAGCGAACCCCAGTTTGTGAGGTGGATATAACCGCACGGCGTCATTTTGGTGTGGTTATAATCAACACGTGTTTTTATTTTGTTGAGATATTTGGCACTTCCTGTTATCTTATAAAGTTCGTAGAAAAGGATATAGTCGATATTGCCATACATAAAGTCGCGATAGGCACTTGCCTTTTCGGCATACTGTTCGGCCTTGTCGAGGTATTTTGTTTCGCCTGTTGCCCTGTATAGAAGAGCTGCCGCAGAGCCCATCTCATCGTAGTAATCGGAATATTTTTTGAGCCAGTCGTATGAACTTGATGTTGCATCGTTGGATGTAGATGGGTTGATGCTTGCAATATCGAAATATTTTATTGCAGCACTCCTGCATGTTGCGGCATATTGTGCATCGTAGGGCTGATATAGCACCGACATCAGTGCGAGTGCAGCCGACCCTGCACCAAGGGCATTGGAGTGTCCTTCGGAGGCAGTATATACCGGACGTAAAGTGCTATTGTTATAGAGTTTTCTTTTCGACTGTGTTATGGGCTCAAAAAAATTGTTATGATCCTTTTCGTTGGCTACCTGCCAGTAGATAATACCGTCAGCCGAGGCACATTTGATTAAGAAGTCGGTCTGTATTTTTACTTCATCCAGCACGTCTGGAATTCCGTTTGACGGTCCTTTTGAATATGCGGGGGAGTAGTTGTCGGCATAAGCTTCGGGCCATTTGTCGTAGCCGTAAAGATATAGAAGTGCGGCATAGGAGCCGGTGACATGGAATTTTATATAGTCGCCACAGTCGTTCCAGCCGCCCGAGAGGTCGCATCCCACAGCCTCACCGTCGGACGTAAAGGCTCCCGCAGTATTTTCGGGTAAAATCCAGGATTGTGTATTTCCGCTGCGTTGAGCACCAAGGAAACGTGTTGAGATGTGAAGTGCTTTTGCATAGTTGTGCTGGGCCGATATGCTGCCGAGGGATGAGAACAGCATTACAATTCCGGGTATAAGAACCGGTATTGAATAAAAGTTCAACCTCAGACCATTGCAGAGAGTTTGCAAATTCAGTTTTTTCATAAAACTACCTTGATTAGTTATTAATTTATTGTGGATTTAATAATTAAAACAGGGGAATAAGGGTAAGATTGCAGTTGTAAACATAGAGTTTAATTTTAAATCGTGCAAGCGTTTGCATAATTATTTGGTTAAATACTGATTTAAATCAATAGAAATTGTATAATAAACATTGTTTCAATTAACTATTGATGCAATATATTATGCAATACAAAACTGTGCGGCATTAATAATAGACTTTATCTTAATGCGAATAATGATGTTTTGGATTTTAATCAATACTATTCGCATTTGTTTGTTAAATCTGTTTCTTTTTTTCTGATAATAATTCGTTGAGTTGGCGATGATTGTACGTTGCACAGACAGGTTGTGTATTGATTGTAATTTTCAGTATCGAAGTTTTAAAATTTTTTGTGATGACAATAATTTGATATAGGTTTTATTCAAAAAAATATCCCGCAGATGGGGCAGAATAACACTCTGAGTGGTTATTTCTGCTTAATCTGCGGGAGATGTAATGGCGGGTAGCTTAAGGTACTATTGATTTAAGCAATATTCCTGGTAATCAGTTTGTTTTAACAACCTTTCCGCCAAGCGATTCTTTATATTCAAAGTTATCGGGATTTCCTTTATATTCAACGGTAGCTCCGGTTCCTGCAGTGGCCTGCAATTTTTTTGATGCATTAACCTGTATTGTTCCGCCGGTATTGGCTTTAACAAAAGCTTCATCGCATTCAACATCAAAACCAAAATATTTGGATCCCGTATTGGCTGTAATATCCTGATATTTAGCACTTCCTGTAATTGTGGCTTTGGCTGCCGACAGTGATACTTCAAGTGCATTGCTCACTTCTACATCAAGCTGGATGTTGGTGTCGGCACCGGCACTTATTTTCAGGTTGTCGGCCTCGATGGTGTTTTCGGCATCGACACTGGCACCCATACCCGCATCAATTTCGCGTAGTTTTGTGTAGGTTACATATACCTGTACGGCCATATTTTTATATATCTTAGTCTTCATCTTCAGCACGAGGGTGCGGTTCTCCACCGTTGTGATGACATCAGTAAGCAGAGCATTCTGAACGTTTACCTCCACGTTTTGTTTATCGCCTTCGATAAGGGTAATATTAATGCCTTTGGTGGCTTTCACTTTTTCAAATTCGGGAAGATCCCTATTCTCTTTGTGTTTGGATTGTGCCACTGTGGTTGCTCCAACAGCAATAAACAGGGCTGTGATTAAAGTCGAAAACAGTCTCATATTCATATAGTTTTAATATTAATCAAAAAGTTGTTTTATCTCATCGGCCGTAAGATCCTTGAGCGGATTATCGGCTGAGATGAAATTGTCGGCCAATAATAGCTTTTTTTCCTGTAATTTCAGAATTTTCTCTTCGATAGAGTCGGTGGTAATGAATTTGTACACAAACACGTTTTTGGTTTGTCCTATGCGGTGTGCACGGTTTATGGCCTGTGCTTCGGCTGCCGGATTCCACCAGGGGTTGAGTACAAACACATAGTCGGCCTCGGTCAGGTTAAGTCCCACGCCACCGGCTTTGAGCGATATAAGGAATATTTTGCACTCCTCATCTTTTGTAAATTTGTCGATTACCGCTTCCCTGTCGGATGTGGCGCCGGTTAGTTTACTGTATCTATAACCACGTTTTATCAGCTCTTGTTCAATCAGCTCTATATCTTTTACGAACGATGAGAAGATGAGCAGCTTATGCCGGTCGGAAATAATATTGTCGATATGCTCCAGAATCTGCTCAAACTTACCCA
>JBDHYT010000207.1:0-5511 GCA_039811485.1 Marinilabiliaceae bacterium
GACGGATGGAGTTCACACTCTCGGTACTTGCTTCGCCTACCTGATGCACCGATACTCCAATCTTTTGGGCAATCTGTTTGGTGAGATTTGCATTTTCGGTATTGTGCTGTATGTTGGCCGAAATCTCCTCCATGGTCGATGAAATCTCCTCCACTCCAGATGCCTGCTCGTTGGCTCCCTCTGTCATGTGTTGCGAGGTGGTGCTGCTCTGAATACTTGCTGCCGACACGTTTTCGCTCCCCTCCATCACGCCTGCAATTACTTCGGTTATCTTCTCCTTCATCTCGTTCAATGCTCGTGCGAGTTCGCCTATCTCATCTTTTAGCCTTAGATGAGCCGGATTGACCTCTTCCGTCAGGTTGCCCGACGCCATTGTTTTGGCCAGCTGGATGGCTCGTTTAATCGAATCGGTTAAATAAGAGGTAATCATCAGGCTGATGATAATTCCTGCAATTAGTGCCATGATGGTGAAAAATGCAGTGCTCCAGATGGCTGATACTTTTGTTTCTTCGGCATTATCTTTTAATATCATCGATTCGCCATTGAGATTGGCCTCTATTTCGGTGCCGGTGATACGAAGATCCGATTGTATCTTCTTTACTTCAGGCACAACTGTCATATACTGCGTGAGTACATCTACATATTCGGAGGCAAGCTGCTTAAGATTACCCGACGATTTGTCCCTCAGACTGTTCATCGATTTGGCCGACTCGTCGAGTAAGGCGAGGTTGTCAAAAACCTTCGACCTCAATACATTTATCTGTGTCGAGGTTATTAGTGATTGCTCAGTGGAGTTGGGGTGCTGTTGGTGCATTTGGTTGGCTATATCTTTCATCCTGTCCATCAGCAGAACCTCTTGTTCCACAAGGCTTTTCACCCTATCCACATGTTCTTCGTAGCCCTCAAGTTCGGTTTTGAAACTTTTGGCTTTCTCTTTTTCTGCATCAGATATTGCAATATCGATATGGGCATCGATTTCCATTCCGGTGCTGTCAACCATTAGTTTGCATCTCTCATAGTAGGCATTGTCGCGCCCGAAGATGAAGATTTGTGCATTGAGTCTCGCATCAAGAAAGTAGGCATCGGCCCAGCTTATGTGTAATGCACTGGCTGATATGGTGCTATATTTACGGACGCTGCGTATGCCTATAAAGGCAACAATAAGTGTTAGCAATAATACAATACCAAAGCCTAATCTGAGCTTTGTCTGTGTCTTAAGATTTCTAAGGTTCATTTTATGATATATGTTAAGTATGGTAACAATTTCTGATGAGATATTCCATCGACTTAATCATATAAAATTGAGTAGGTTGGGAAATATGATGTTCCTCAACCCAATTTTGCAAAAAGAATGCCAATTTATTATAAAATGGTATTTAACTAAGAATAATAATTACGGTAATTTGGTACTTCTTATTGTTTCCAATGCTTTTTGCAGTTTGCAGTCAGGGTTTTCTTGCGGAGTTTCACGGTATCTTTGCAACAGCTCCAACGACGAAACAGCAAGGTTGTGTCGCACCATACGGCGTTCTCCTTTTATGCGTGCAATCTTCATATTGTCGTAGCGTGTGGTGTGGTGGCGCATCCAGGCTATCACTGCCTTGGCAGCCCGCTCTTCAATGGCTATCATCGATGTGCGTGCCACAGTACCACTGCCGACAGGTGTTGCATGAATGGTCACATATCGGGCAAGCTCATCCTCTATATGGGCATTCGATGGATGAAAGTTAAGATATGATTTGACAGCCAATAGAAAATCTTCTTCGTAAAGTTGCTGTTTTTGGTCACGGCGCATCTTTGACTGTTCCATTTTTTTCTGATATTCGGGAGCAGAGCGTTGCTGTTCGGCTTCGCTCTTTGCATTTTCAATATTTTCGGCAGGTGCCCAAACCCCTTTTGTAAATACCTTGTTGCCACGACGTTCCTGCACACGCCAATATTTACCCTTAGCCGTAACTTTTCGTGTAACTCCGGCATCGCCTGCAGGCAGAAATATCCAGCCCCGTGGAGGCAAAATTGTGTTGCCATGCTCATCTTTCAGTGCTCCCAACGGGCCTGGCTGAACAATGCGTATCTGTTGTTCCATTAACTCCTGTTTTTGCAAAGTTAATAAAGTTCTTTTTCATCACTTTCGCACCGGCATCATCTGTTTTGATTATTGTTGGTTCCGACTATATTCATTTCTGCCAATAATAATATATTTGTACTCCTAATTAATCTGTTTCGCAATGGTCAGCATAATAAAAAATTTAGTTCAGGCAGTGGTGGTCAGCTTTCACAAATCTATGCCCAAGGCTTTTAAAACATCACTGTGGTTGCTTAAGATTATGATTCCTGTAACCTTTCTTATTCTGATTCTTGACTATTCCGGACTTCTGACGATAATGGCGGGGTGGATTGCTCCTTTGTTTGTGTGGATGGGACTGCCCGGAGAGTCGGCCTTCGTATTGCTAACCAGTATCTTTGCCAATATCTATTCAGCCATTGCTGTTATCACAACCGTTGGTTTTACCCTTCGCGAAGCAACCATTTTGGCAGTAATGTGTCTTATTGCACATGGGTTTATTATCGAGTCGGCTGTTGTTCGAAAAACAGGTTCTAATGTGGTATGGATTATTTTTCTTCGTATAGCCGCCAGTATTTTTGCCGGCATAATATTGAATCTGATGCTTCCCGAACTATCCGGCCACGTGGGCAATATGTCGCGTAGTGCTGCTCTCCCTTTTTCTGATGCGTTAATCAATTGGGGAATTGCTACATTCTGGCTCTGTCTGAAGATTGTTTTGCTTATAGCCGGACTTATGTTTTTGCAACGTCTTTTGGATGAGCTTGGTGTGATAGCGGCTTTGAAAAAACCATTGCGCCCATTTATGGGGTTGATGGGTTTGCCTCAATCTGCTACTTTTTCGTGGGTGGTGGGAAATGTTTTGGGGTTAGCCTATGGCTCTGCAATCATCATCGACGAAGTTAACGAAGGCACCATGACACGCGACGAAGCCGATCTGTTGAACCATCATCTTGTGGTGTCGCACTCACAGCTTGAAGACCCGCTTCTATTTGCCGCTATCGGCATCCCCATCGCCTGGATGATTTGGCCGCGAGTATTGCTTGCAATATTGGTTGTTTGGCTTCGTAAGGGATATAATATGGTGATGCGTAAGTAACGTGCGGTTTGCTTGGTATCAGTAACCACGGCCTTCAGGCCGTGGGTGATGCCATCATTGCTGGCGGCTTTAGCCATGATTTTTGCGTTGATATTCAGTTCGTACGCACTCTTACTCTTTTTCTTCGGGTAATGATTTGTTCTCTTTGCCCTCAAGCCGGACTTAATTAATTGATAATGGACAATTGACAATTGACAATGAACGCCTGCTCACCTAAGAACTATCACTCCTTTCCGCTGAACGCAATGAACTCGATTCGGTAAGAATTATGGCATTGAAAATGCCTGACCAACATCCCCTTGTTGCAAACAAGGGGTAGATTAAGCGTTTTAACCGCTCCGTTCCGGGATAGTTCTAAGGCTCGCAGCCAAGGCGGTTAGTTGCAGTGATGCTTTAGCTATGAAGGTGATAAGTATTATTTTACATCTATTTTATCGGTAAATTCAAGAGGTCTTTTTATAATACTGCAATTCACGAAATGAGTTGAATATCAGTAACCACGGCCTTCAGGCCGTGGTTAAGGCAGCCCTTCCAGTCGGCTTTAGCCGTGAAATATTTATGCGACTACTTTTACTTTTCTCTGTTATTCTCCGGCCGGTTTAAATCTAATGGCTAATCCTCCGCCTGCAGCAAGTTTTAAATTCAACTTGTCGGTGCTGGTTACCTGCTTGTTCTCAATAACGTAAGCCAAAGGATTGGTTAGCCAGTCGGCATCATCAGCATCGCGGTATATCTGGGCTTCGTATGATTTTCCCGGAGTCAGGAAGTTAAGGGTAACAGTTATATTTCGGCTCTCCTCGTTGGTAGCCGATGCCAGAAACCACTCTTCTCCTGCACGGCGTGCTGTGGTGATATATTCTCCTGGTTCGCCGTTTATTATTACCGACTGGTCGATATCGGCATTGTAATCTATTATAAATTGAAACATAGGGTGTCCCTGGTAATTTTGGGGCAGGTCGCTCGCCATCTGCATAGGGCTGTAGAGTATCACAAAGTCGGCCAACTGACGGGCCAGTGTACTGTGGGTACGTGTCTTGCTGATATCGTCGCTGTTCCATCTAACTCTTTTGCCGCTATTCTGATAGAGAAGGTCGAAAGTAGTTGGTGTGTAATCGTAAGGCCCTGCCAGACCGCGGGTAAATGGCAGAGTTACAGTGTGCGACGGTGGGTTTCCTTCGCTCCATGCATTCCACTCCATACCGCGCACACCTTCGCCAGTCATCATATTGGGCCATGTGCGGCGGATGCCGGTTGGCTTGATGCACTCATGCACATCGAGCATGATGCCATATCTGGCTGCCGTCTCAACCACTTTGCGGTAGTGGCGTACCATAAACTGGCCGTGATGGTGTTCGCCTCTTGGATAAATACCTCCTGCGTAACCTGTTTTAACTGCCTTAATGCCCAAATTGCGGCATAATGCAAATGCACTGTCCATATATGCTTCGTAGGATGGTATGTCGCCGCCTGTTTCGTGATGACCAATCAGCATGACTTTTTTTTCTGCCGCATAAGCAGCAACCTTTTGTAGGTCAAAATCTTTGGCAGGTGTGATGTGGTCGAATGCCTCTTCTCCGCCCCAGTTTTCCCAACCTGCATTCCAGCCTTCAATTACCACACCCTGAATGTTGTGCGATGCTGCAAAGTCGATGTGTCGTATTGCGTTTTCTGTTGTGGCTCCATGTCGGGGACCGGCATACCATGTCTCTGTTCCCAGATGCATTCCCCACCATATCCCTATGTATTTCATCGGTTTTATCCATGATGTGTCTTCTATTTTGCACGGTTCGTTAAGGTTGAGAACAATGTTGTTTTCAACAAGACCTGCTGCTGTTGGAGCAATCATAACCACACGCCAAGGTGTGTGCGAAGGTGCTTGTGTACGCACTTTATCGCCGTTTGCCCAGGGTACAAACTCTGCTTTGAGTGCTCCGCTGTCGCTCTTTTTCAGCGTCATGTCTGCGTAGTCGGTAAGGTCGGCTTCGTGAATGCTAAGGTAGCAGTTGTCGCCTCTCTTCATTGTCACTGGGGTTGCAACCCAATTGACATCCGAGAGTAGAGTGTGTTTGTACAGTTTTTCGTAACTGTCGAAGTCGGCATTAATCCACCAGGCGGATGGATTACCGGTAACTGCAAATTCTGTTTTTTCATCAGTAATAACAAAATCTTTCAGACTGGGCTGCTCCGGAAATTCATATCTGAATGCAGCACCGTCGTCGAAAATCCTGAATACAATATCCATCTGGCGGCCTTTTCCCGAATTTTCCATCAGCGACACCCGCATCTGTGAGTAGTGATTGGCAAGAAGTTTGTTTTCGCCCCAAGGTTGTGTCCACTCCGAGTTATG
>JBDHYT010000208.1:0-5499 GCA_039811485.1 Marinilabiliaceae bacterium
TAGATATTCACCTGTTTTCTAACCTCCTGACGGCCAAGCTCCATAAGGAACCGGTTGCGAACCCATGAGTTGCGCATATCAGTATTACCCAGCAGGTTAGGGTTGCGCGACACTTTATTGATGCCTTCGCCCATAATTATTTCGTAATAACTGGGATTGGTAACTTTAAAGGCCACAGTGTCGCCGGCCGGGAAGTTAAACACCACAATATCGTTGCGTTTCACCTCGCCAAAGCCTTTAAGGCGGTGATAACCCCAAAGAGGCCACTCGGTATATGAGCGGGTATTCGAAATAGGGAAAGTATTCTGTACCAGAGGGAAAGCAATTGGGGCATTGGGCATTCGCGGGCCATAGCTCACTTTACTCACAAAAAGGTGGTCGCCCACAAGAAGCGATTTCTCCAACGAACTTGTTGGAATCTTATAGTTCTGAAACAGAAAAAGGTTGATGATATAGACCGCCACCAATGCAAATACAAGGGCATCGATCCACTCCACCACCTTGGATGGTTTTTTTCCGTCTTTGGTTTTTTTCCAGAAGTTCCAGGGCACTTTTTTGGTTATATAAATATCAAAAACGATGGGAATGCCTATCAGAAGCCAGTAGTTGACAATCCACAAAGTCCACAGAAGGTATATGATAAGGGCTGCAGCAGCCTTTATCCATCTGAATAACGAAATATTTTGCATCAAACCAGATATTTAGAAATTTAGTAAGTCGTTCATTCCCAGGAATCCCTTCCTGCCTTTAACAAATTCGGCAGCCAGCACTGCGCCAAGAGCAAAACCTTTGCGCGACTTGGCATCGTGGCTTATCGATATGCTGTCGGTTTCCGATTCGTAGGTGATGGTATGGATACCTGGCACCTCATCTCTCCGCACCGAAGTGATTGATATTGAGTGGTCAATAGACTCAGGAGCAAGCACCCAGCCATTCTTACGGTCGATATGGTCTATTATTCCTTCGGCAAGTGTTATGGCAGTACCGCTTGGCGCATCGAGCTTGTGGATGTGGTGCACCTCTTCGATGGCAACGTCGTAGTCGCCGAAACGGTTCATAATACGTGCCAGCTGTCTGTTGAGCTGGAAGAAGATATTTACACCAAGGCTGAAGTTGGAGGCATAGAAGAATGTGGCACCATCCTTTTCGCAAATCTGCTTCACGTTATCCATCATGTCGAGCCATCCGGTAGTGCCCGACACAACGGGGATGCGGTGTTCAAAGCATTTCAGATAGTTAAGATAGGCCGAGGTAGGTGCTGTAAATTCGATTGCCACATCGGCACTTTTAAACCCTTCGCTGTCGAAATCCTCGCCGGTTGTCGGGTCAATGCGGGCCACAATGGTATGTCCGCGCTCTATGGCAATCTGTTCGATGGTTTTACCCATTTTTCCGTATCCTATCAATGCAATCTTCATATCTCACTATTCTAAATTGTCAATAATCTACAAATATATAAAAAGCTTTGTAAGTTGAATGTAGAATTTTGAAAAGAGGCTCACACAAAAGTGCAAAACAGCCATATCCGTCAAAAAAATCAAAAGGCCGCCCTATAAGGCAGCCTTTCTCACTTCAATTTTATTATTCCATGTAATTACTTTGCAGCTTCCATGGCTTTTTTCACCACTGCTTTGAAAGCCTCTGGGTGGTTTACTGCCAAGTCGGCGAGCACCTTACGGTTGATCTCGATGTTCTGTTTGGCAATAAAGCCCATAAGCTTGCTGTATGAGATACCCTCAAGGCGGGCAGCAGCATTAATACGTTGAATCCACAATGCCCTAAAGTTGGATTTTTTTCTCTTTCTGTCGCGGTATGCATACTGTTGACCTTTTTCCCAGGTGTTCTTTGCTACCGTCCACACATTTTTTCTGCGACCATAGTTACCTCTGGTCATCTTTAAAATCGCTTTGCGTCTTGCACGAGACGCAACGGAATTGACTGATCTTGGCATAATTTTACGTTTTTAGAATGAGCAGCGCTCCCTTATGGAGTCTTTTTGGCTGGATTCATTCAGATTTGACAATTGTTATCTTACGATTACTGCACAATGGCAGGTATCATTAGATGTTAAGTAGTAATTTAACGTTTTTCTCATCAGCAGGATGAACAAGCGTAGCATGAGTAAGATTTCTCTTACGCTTGATGGATTTCTTGGTCAGAATGTGACTTTTGAAAGCGTGTTTCCTTTTGATACGTCCTGAACCGGTGATGGTGAATCTCTTCTTTGCACCGGAATTTGTCTTCATTTTTGGCATTGTACAAATATATTAAGTTGTTAAATTGAAGCTTATTTCTTCGGTTTTGGCGAAAGCATGATTATCATTCGTTTGCCTTCAAGCTTTGGAAGCTGGTCAACCTTAGCCAATTCTTCAAGATCGTTGGCAAAACGCAACAACAGAATCTCCCCCTGGTCTTTGAACAGAATAGAACGGCCTTTGAAAAACACATAAGCCTTAATCTTGGATCCTTCGGCCAGAAACTTCTCGGCATGGCGCAGTTTGAACTGATAGTCGTGATCATCGGTATTAGGACCAAAACGAATCTCTTTCACCACCACCTTAACGGCATTGGCCTTAATCTCCTTCTGCTTGCGCTTCTGCTGATAGAGAAACTTCTGATAATCCATTATTTTACATACCGGCGGATCGGCATTTGGCGATATCTCAACCAAATCCAAATCCAGCTCATCGGCCAGTTTCATGGCATCAGCTGTTGCGAATATCCCCGGATTTTCAATATTGTCTCCGACAACACGGACTTTGGGCACGCGGATACGGTTGTTGATCCTGTGTTCGGCCTCTTCCTTCTTCTGCGGGGCGTTGCGATCGAATCTTGTTAACTTTGCTATGGTATAAACCCTCCCAACATTAATTAAACTTATATTTTTATTGCATCTCGTTTTCGGCAAGTATCTGATCTACCTCTGCCTGAATGAACGATGCAAACTCACTCTGTGTCATAACTCCCTGGTCGCCGGTACCTTGCTTACGGACACTAACCGTCTGTGACTCAGCCTCTTTTTCGCCCACAACAAGCAGATAAGGAATACGTTTCAACTCATTATCGCGTATTTTCTTACCTATCTTCTCGTTACGGTCGTCAATGACTGCGCGAATATCGGAATTATTCAGGAAATTTAAAACATTTTTGGCATAATCATTATATTTTTCGCTCACAGGGAGTATTGCCACCTGCTCGGGAGTGAGCCACAACGGGAATTTTCCGGCTGTATGCTCTATCAATACTGCCACAAAACGCTCCATACTGCCAAATGGTGCACGGTGAATCATCACCGGACGATGGCGCATATTGTCGCTGCCAATATATTCGAGCTCAAAACGTTCGGGCAGGTTGTAATCCACCTGGATAGTACCAAGCTGCCACTTACGTCCAAGGGCATCGCGTACCATAAAGTCGAGCTTAGGGCCGTAGAATGCAGCCTCGCCGGTCTCTACAACATACTGAATACCTTTCTCCTGACATGCCTCAATGATGGCCGATTCGGCCTTCTCCCAATTCTCGTCCGAACCAATGTACTTCTCGCTGTTTTCGGGGTCACGAAGCGATACCTGGGTCACGAAATCTTTGAAATCGAGTGTCTTGAAGATATATAGAATAATATCTATTACCTTCTTGAACTCATTCTTCAGCTGATCGGGACGGCAGAAGAGGTGTGCATCATCCTGAGTGAAGCCTCTAACTCTTGTAAGACCGTGAAGCTCACCACTTTGCTCGTAACGATAAACAGTACCAAATTCGGCAAAACGAATTGGCAAATCTTTATATGAGCGTGGTTTTGCCTTATAAATCTCGCAGTGGTGCGGACAGTTCATCGGTTTAAGCAGGAACTCTTCGCCTTCGGCAGGGGTATGAATGGGCTGGAAACTATCCTTACCATATTTTGCGTAGTGGCCCGAAGTAACATAAAGCTCTTTGTTGCCAATATGCGGAGTAATAACAGGCTCGTAACCATACTTAACCTGAACTTTCTTCAGGAATGCCTCAAGACGTTCGCGAAGGCGTGCACCCTTGGGCAACCATAATGGAAGACCCTGACCCACCTTTTGCGAAAAAGTGAATAGCTCCAACTCCTTGCCTATAAGCCTGTGGTCGCGCTTCTTGGCCTCTTCGAGCAATACCAGATACTCCTCGAGCATCTTCTGCTTTGGGAATGTGATGCCGTAGATACGTGTAAGCTGCGGACGTTTCTCGTCGCCACGCCAGTATGCTCCTGCAACGCTCAACAGCTTGATGGCTTTGATGGGCGATGTGTCGGGCAGGTGTGGGCCGCGGCATAGGTCGGTGAATGTGCCTTGTTTATACAGACTAATGGTGCCATCTTCGAGTTCGCTGATAAGCTCCACCTTATAGTTCTCATTTTTATCGGCAAACATCTTTATAACGTCATCCTTGCCAATTTCAGATCTCACATAAGCACTATCCTGGGCTGCAAGCTCTTTCATCTTTTTTTCGATCAAAGGCAGGTCGGCATCCTTGATGGTGTTGCCTTGCCCCGGATCCACATCGTAGTAGAAACCATTTTCGATGGCCGGTCCTATGCCGAACTTGATGCCGGGATACAACTGTTGAAGTGCCTCGGCCATAAGGTGTGCCGACGAGTGCCAGAAAGCATGCTTGCCCTCTGCGTCGTCCCACTTGTGAAGTTTAACCGAAGCGTCATCATTTATCGGCCGTGTCAGGTCGTACAACTGACCATTGACAGTCACTGCAAGCACCTCTTTTGCAAGACGGGGACTGATGCTCTCAGCAATCTGTAACCCGTTCACACCTTTGGTAAACTCGCGTACCGATGAGTCTGGAAAAGTAATTTTTATCATGATTAAGTCTTAATATTCTTTACGAAAAAACAGTCAAAAATAATGAAAAGCAATCATAAAAACGTGCTTTTATCATTTTTTTAACCAACTATGTTTATTTATCCGCATCCAAACGGGATTCCAGACACTCTGCATACATAGAAAGATGGTACAGTGCCGCCGTCGGCCAATAAGAGAGATGTGCAGTTCAAACCCTTTTTCGGAGGTGTATCAGCAGGACGGCTATAAGGATAATCATGGCATAAAGGTATCAACACAACGTAAACGGGTCAATATTCATGCCAAAAAGGCTGCAACAAGGGCAGCCTTTCCGGTTATTCTATTATACAAAACTCACACTTTCACAAAGTCTTAAGCTCAGCAAGCAGATCAGCAATACGCGAAGTAACCACCCCGGCATATCTTGCACCTTTTTCTGCAGTAGCTTTTTTTGGATTTCCGATACCGGTATCCTCCGATATCAATTGCCAGTTTCGTGGCAACCAGCCTGTTTTATCGTTGATGCTCTTTATGGGCATCGGCTTAACATTACCGTCGCCGGCCTGCTCCAGCTTTACCAATTCGGGATGGTAGTGAAGCAGCACCGAGGTCTCCTGCTCACCTGCATGTTCGTCGGGCTTCTCCTCGAAATAACCTGCCGTGGGCACAAAGGTCCACCAAT
>JBDHYT010000209.1:0-5495 GCA_039811485.1 Marinilabiliaceae bacterium
GTTAGGTTCAGAACAGGCGTTTGACCACGGTCATTTCCCCTTTTTTCATTTAGTGGTTTTGGCCATAGGAGTGGGTTAATTTTTCAGGTTTGGCGTTATTCTCGTGGGTTGCTCCGGATAATTGGTCGTATTGAAAATTAATAGTGCTGTTTTTCAGTTAGTTAATCAAAAAAATGCAATATTTTTCATATTTTAATTGTTACAGTGTTGGAATTAAAAAAAAAGGGCGTATTTTTGCATCGCATTTGAGGAAAATGATGACTCAGTAGCTCAGTCGGTAGAGCACATCACTTTTAATGATGGGGTCCTGGGTTCGAGTCCCAGCTGGGTCACAGTTATTTGACCTGAGGAACAGAGTAACACATTTTCCAATACAATGACAACAGGATGACTCAGTAGCTCAGTCGGTAGAGCACATCACTTTTAATGATGGGGTCCTGGGTTCGAGTCCCAGCTGGGTCACCAAAAAAAGAGGTCGCTAATATAGCGATCTCTTTTTTTATTCCATCAGGACTTATGAGTCTCTCCCTTTTTTTATTTTTGAGATGAAAGTGAAAAGTTAATTTATGGTTGAGAATTGACAAGCAATTTTTCTCAACATGATGAAAAAATGAATTTCAAATAATTTACCTGCCTTTTTTATTATTGTTGTGCCGTATATATTTTTATCTTTGCCCGGTTATACTATCAATTTTGTTATGAAAAGGCGATTTTCCCATTTGGGAGTAGAAAATAAATGGATAAATATTAAGAGTAGGGATGCATTTGACGGCATCTCTCTTTAGTAATTTGTATTGACGAGAGAAAATATTTTATATATAAGCCAATTCAATTATTAATTTTTCAAACAACAAGAGATGAGAAGATTAATTCTTACGTTCATCTCTCTTGTGTTGTGGAGTGTCCAATTATCTTTTGCCCAGAGTTTTGTGGTTAAAGGTTCGGTCCTGTCAGCTGATGATAAGGAGCCGCTTATTGGTGTGTCCATAGTTCAGGAGGGGACTGTAAATGGTGTTGTTACCGACTTTGATGGTAACTACTCCATTGAAATTAAGGACGCTGCGCAGGTTGTTTTGCAGTTTTCGTATATCGGTATGGAGACTCAGCAGCACACCGTTAGCAGCCAGACAAAGGTGCTTAATGTTACGCTTAAATCGGACTCCAAACTAACCGAAGAGGTTGTGGTGGTGGCCTATGGTGTGCGTAAAAAGGGTACGATTGCCGGCTCCGTGGCTACAGTAAAAGCCGATAAGATGGAGAATATACCGGCTGCAAGTTTCGACCAGGCGTTGCAGGGGCAGGCTCCCGGACTTATGGTCGTCTCCAACTCGGGAGAACCCAGTAAAGCTGCTGTTTTTCAGATTAGGGGAACCAATTCGTTGAGTTCAGGCACATCACCGTTATTTATTCTTGATGGTGTACCTATATCAAGCTCCGACTTCAACGCACTGAGCCCCGGCGATATAGAGTCAATCTCTGTTCTGAAGGATGCATCGTCAACCTCTATATATGGTGCAAGAGCTGCCAACGGCGTTGTGGTAATCACCACCAAACGTGGTCGTTCGCTCGACAATGCTAAGATAACCCTTCGTCACCAATCGGGTTTTTCGAGCCTGGCCCGTACCGACTGGAACATAATGAATACCGCAGAACGGATAATGTACGAGAAGGAGATTGGATTGGATAAGGGGCAGGATTACGATAAGCTGTCGAAGATAGATATCAACTGGTTAGATGTGGTATTCAACGATAATGCACCGCTTCAGAGCTACGAACTATCAATCAACGGAGCCACCGAAAAGACCAACTATTTTGTGTCGGGTGGTTACTACGACCAGGAGGGTATTGCAGTAGGATCAACCTTTAAGCGTTATAACTTCCGCGCCAACATGGAGGCAAAAACCAAGGATTGGCTTAAGATCGGAACCAACTCAATGATTGCCTATGAGGAGATTGAACAAGCCGACGATGGCGCATACGCTCTTTATACTCCAATTTCGGCAACCCGTTTTATGCTGCCTTACTGGAATCCCTACCGTGCCGATGGCTCACTGGCATCGGTAAATGACGGCTCGTGGAAGGGAACCGGCCAGAACCCGCTTGAGTGGATGCAGTATAACCCATTGACCTATAAGCGTTATAAGGCAATATCTACATTCTTTGCCGAAGCAACCATCATCGAAAACCTTGTGTTCAAATCGCTTGTAGGTGCCGACTTTTCGCACACAACAGGTTTCATGCAGTCGTTTCCAAGCTATAAGCCAAATAATGGCTACGGACAGGCAGGCCGCAACTCGTCGGATGCTGTCAATCTGGCAATAACCAATACTTTGAATTATAAGTTCGACGTTGAAAAAATCCATTCGTTCAACTTTTTGGCAGGCCAGGAAGGGGTAAACTATGAGTCGGAGAACTTTCAGGTTGTAACAAGTGGTCAGACCAATGACTATCTTACTAATTTATCGTCGGGAACACGTGCCTCGTCGTGGGGCGACGGCACTACCGGTTATAGCTTTGTGTCGTTCTTCGGACGTGGCGAATATGATTATAACCAGAAATACTATTTCGATCTTTCGGTTCGTACCGATGCCTCATCACGGTTTGGAAAAGATGGCCGATGGGCAACGTTCTGGTCGGTAGGTCTGATGTGGAATGTTAAGCGGGAGCAGTTTATGCAGCAGTATGACTGGATAAACAATGCCCAGCTGACCTTTAGTACCGGAACATCGGGTAACTCAGCCATTCCAAACTACGATCACCTGGCACTGGTGGGCGGTGGCCTTAACTATGGCGGTAATGCCGGTATTGCACCCATACATCGTGGTAATGAGCTGATGGGCTGGGAGAAGCTTTGGACATCGAATCTGGGTGTACATCTTGGTTTCTTCAACCGGATTGATGTGGTGGCTGAACTTTATAATAAGAAGACAACCGATATGCTGATGGAAGTACCTGTGTCGATGACAGATGGTGGTTTCGGATATCGCTGGGATAACGTGGGGACAATGATTAACCGCGGAGCCGAACTTTCGGTCAACACAGATGTGGTCCGAACCAAAGATTTCAACTGGAACATTAATGCCAACGTGTCGTATAACTATAACGAGATAACCGAGCTTTATAATGGTTTGGATGAATACGAGATATCCAGTACGGGTACCAAGTTTGTGAAGGGACATTCGGCCAGTGAGTTTTTCATCAACAGGTATGCCGGTGTTAATCCTGTCAATGGTGATGCACTATGGTACGACAAGGATGGCAATATCACCAACGAATACCGCGAGTCGGATAAGGTGATGATTGGCAAAAGCTATACAGCTCCCTGGCAGGGTGGTTTTGGCACTTCGGCAACATGGAAAGGGCTGATGCTGTCGGCTCAGTTTAGCTGGGTAGCCGACAGATGGATGTATAACAACGACCGTTTCTTTGAAGAGAGTAACGGATTGTACTCTGCCTATAACCAGTCAAATAAGTTGCTTTACGACAGATGGAAAAATCCGGGCGACATAACCGAGATTCCCCGTCATGGCGTTACCCCGCAGATGGACTCTCGTTTTATTGAGGATGCCTCGTTCGTCAGGCTTAAAAATGTGATGCTTAGTTACTCTCTGCCAAAGAGTTATATGGATGCCACACGATTCTTCACCAGTGCACGGGTGTATGTGCAGGGGCAGAATCTTCTTACATGGACTAAGTTCAGTGGTCTCGACCCTGAGTCAACTTCCAATGTTTATAAGGCTCAGTATCCTGCGTCACGTCAGTTTACTCTTGGATTGGAGGTTACATTTTAATTAGATGGAGATGATGATGAGAAATATTAAAATATTGATTTTGACGGCAGCCCTCTTTTTATCTGCTGTGTCATGTCTCGACAAGTATCCCGATGATGCTATTCCGGAGAAGGAGGCAATGACAACAGTGAGGGATGCCAACCAGGTGGTGATAGGTATTTATGCCGGCTTCAAAAGCAGTGCACTCTACAGTGGTGGTTTGACCCTGCTTCCCGATCTGCAGTCCGATTTTGTTCAGGCTGTACAGGGCTATTCCAACACTTATGGCGACATCTGGCGGTGGGATATTCTGGCAACCAACGGATCTATAGAGGCTGTGTATCAGCAGCTATATATAATTATCGGACGCTGTAACTTTTTCCTTGAGAATCTGCCTGTAGTAGAGAAAAATACGGTTAGTGATGATGAGCTTACCGAGCTCGACAACCTGAAGGGTGAGGTCTATTTTGCACGTGCGCTGGCCTATTCGGAGCTTATAAAGATGTTCTGTAAAGCCTACGACCCTGCAACAGCTGCCAATGAACTTGGCGTGGCACTTGTAGATTCCTATTCGTCGGCATCGCGTCCTACGCGTGCTTCGCTCAAAGATTCGTACAATTTTGTGCTGGCCGACCTGGCCAAGGCCGAGTATTACCTCGATACGGAGGCTAATAATGCCGGAATACTCTATAATACTCCTTATTTTACCTCGGGAGTAGTGCATGCCCTTTATGCCCGTATCTATCTCTATATGCAGGAATGGCAAAAGGCTGTTGACTATTCGACCAAAGTTATCGACAGTAAAAAATATATATTGTCGAGCGTTACCCAGGCATCATCCGACCCTAAAATGAATGCCTACCAGTATATGTGGCAATATGATGCGTCAACCGAGATTATCTGGAAGGTTCAGTTCGACATCAATTCGTTTGGCGGAAGGCTTGGAAGTATATTCTTCAACTACGATTACTCGTCGTACAAGCCCGATTATATCCCGGCCAAATGGGTACTCGACCTCTACTCGGCCTCCGATAAGCGGTACGAAGCCTTTTTTGCCAATGCAACCACTGGTTATAGTCACGGACTTACTACGCCGCTGCTGATAAAATATTTTGGTAACAAAAACTTCCTCAACAATAATATACTACACGTCAATATGCCAAAGCCGTTCCGGCTTTCGGAGCAGTATCTGATACGTGCTGAGGCTTATTGCCGGTTGGGTGGTGCAGGTATTAGCAAGGCTGCCAAGGATTTAACCACTCTGCGTTTAGCCCGTTACTCATCCTACGGATCCACTTCATTACCCGCCGATAAGTGGCTCGATGTTATTTCCGACGAAAGGGTGCGCGAGCTTTATATGGAGGGCTTCCGTCTTACCGACCTTAAACGTTGGGGTAGAGGCTTTAAGCGCGAAGCACAGACATCTACAGTGTCGCCGGGTAACAATCTGAAAATTGAGCCGTCCAACGTTTTCTTTGTGTGGCCCATACCGCAGCATGAGCTTCAGTCGCCCGATGCCGATATTCAACCCAACGAAAGCAATAAATAATCATCATGGAAAAAAGTATGAACATGAAGAAAAAAATATTGACAGGACTTTCGGCCTTAGCCCTTCTTCTGATGGTAACTACAGGCTGCGACTCATCGGCAGACAAGACTCTGTACGGTGGGCCTGAATATGTTATGTTTTCCGACACGCTCTCCTATTTCCCGGTTACCGGCAAC
>JBDHYT010000210.1:0-5472 GCA_039811485.1 Marinilabiliaceae bacterium
AATAATCAAAGAAATCTTCCTGCACGAAGCCAACAAATATACTCTTGGACGGATGACCCAGTATCATTTTATGTTTGGCCCGTACTTCCTTGTAGTACCAATATATCAGGGGGCTCAGAGCGATGCTGAAGGCAACGACATTCAAAATGCCATCTATCTGCCTGAAGGACTTTGGGTTGACTACTTCACCGGCGACCAATACAAGGGAGGCCAGATTATCAACAACATTGAAAGCCCGATATGGAAACTACCTGTATTTGTAAAACGTGGGGCCATAATTCCAATGGCAAATGCCAACAATAATACATCAGGAATAGACAAGAGTCTGCGTATTTATGAAGTTTATCCTTACGGAACATCTTCATTCACAGAGTATGACGATGATGGCAATACAGAGCAGTACCGGAACGGAGCGTTTACAAAAACCGAAATAAGTTCGACTGTTGATGCAAAAGGAGTTGCAACAATCACTGTAAACCCTGCAAAAGGCAGTTTCAACGGAATGGTGAAGGAGAAGAGCACTATCTTCAAAGTTAACGTAACCAAAAAACCTAAAAAAGTTGAGGCTACAATAAACGGCAAAAAGGTAAAACTTACTGAAGTTCACAGTGAGGCTGAGCTGAACAATGATGTGAATGCATATTACTATAATGCGGCATCCGATTTCAACCGATTCTCTACCAAAGGAAGCGAGTTTGAAAAGGTTAAAATCATCAGAAATCCTCAGATGTTGGTTAAAGTTCAGAAGAGCGACATTACTACATCAACTGTTGCTGTTTCAGTAAAAGGTTACGAGTACCAGCCAGCAGAGAAACTGCTTGTATCAACCGGCACTCTTGCAGCTCCTGCCAACATTAAAGTTGCTGATGATGCCTTAACAGCCTATACAGCAACCCCATCATGGGATAAAGTGGCCAATGCCGATATTTATCAGATAATGTTTGACGACCAGCTTTACGGAACTATCTGCGATACAAAACTGCTGTTCAACGAACTGAATCCGGAAACCGATTACTCTTTCCAGATAAGGGCAGTAAACAAGAGCGGAGTATCACCCTGGAGTAGTTTCAGCCTGCACACCAAGGCCGATCCGCTTAAGTTCGCCATAAAAGGAATCACAGGCACATGTACGGCTAAACATCAGCCTGGCAACCACATCCGCAACCTGTTCGACCGTGAAGAGGGAAATATGTGGCATACCAAATGGGACACCACCGTTACCAATTATGATATTATCATAAACCTGAATTCAATCAACCAGCTTGATAAGTTTGAATATCTGCCACGTACCGAAGGCCGCAATGGTATCCTGACTAAGGGCAAGGTTTACTACAGCAACAATCGTAAGGACTGGACACTATCCGGCGAATTTAACTGGAAAGGCGACAGCGAAGTTAAGACATATACATTCAACGGAAACCCAACTGCACTGTTTGTTAAGATTTCTGTTGAAGAGGGTGTGGGCGGCTTCGGCTCAGGTCGTGAGCTTTACGTATTTAGAGTTGCCGGAAGTGAAAGCTATCTACCTGGGGATATAAATAATGACAAGTTAATCGACCGCAACGACCTTACATCATACCTCAACTACACCGGCCTTCGCTCTGGTGATGGTGATTTTGACGGTTATGTAAGCAATGGCGACGTAAATAAAAACGGCCGGATTGATGCTTACGATATCTCAGTAGTTGCAACCCAGCTCGAGGATGGTGTTGACTGGCAAAGGATTGAAAGAGTTGCCGGAACCGTTACCATCAGCACACCGAAAACAGCCTATAATAAAGGCGAAACAGTGCTGATTACAGTTAAGGGCAAGGGATTGAAGTCGGTTAATGCTTTTGGTTTTGCACTGCCATACAGTGAGCAGGATTATGAGTATCAGGGCATCGAAACCGTGAACATCAAACAGATGGAGAACTTCACCAACGACCGTCTGCACACCAATGGAGACAAGGTTCTTTACCCCACATTCATTAATGTAGGCGACAAAGAGTATCTGAATGGTGATGACACACTATTCATCATAAAGATGAAGGCAAAACGAAATGTAAAATTCAACCTTAAACCGGAGCAGATAATGCTGGTTGACAAGGATCTGGAGATTGCAGAATAATAATCAGAAAATGAAGGGCTGTCTGAAAAGGCAGCCTTTTTTCTTTACCATTAAGGCAATTAAGAAAACAGGCCACTACCCGTCGTTTGAAACGACGGGTTATTGGATTGAGATTTGAAATCTCACAATTGAACACCTGACAGCATTACAAATGCAATACCGGGCTAAAAAGTAACATCCCAATCATTTTTTGGCACAGTAATTGTTCTATACCAATTAGATTTTTTCATAGATTTGGGTTAGGTTAGAAAAAAGGGATTTGACAACGGTCAAAATCCCTTTTTTTATTTATTTCTTAGAAATCTTATACAACCTGCCTTCATCGGTCACGGCATAAAGAGCTCCGTCGTTACCTTCGGTGATATCCCTAAAGCGCTGATTTTCATTTTCAAGCAGGCGTTCCTCTCCTATCACTCTGTTGTTTTTATTTATTACCAACCGAATAATATGTTGTCCACTCAGGCATCCGATAAAAAGATTGTTTTTCCATTCGGGAATAACGCCGGAAGAGTAGAAAGCAATGCCACTTGGTGAGACCACCGGATCCCAATAATATGCCGGCTGCTCCATGCCCGATTTTTGGGTAATACCATCGCCAACTTTGGCTCCACTATACTCAAGGCCATAAGTGATGATTGGCCATCCGTAGTTTTTACCAGCCTCAATTCTATTTATCTCATCGCCTCCCATCGGCCCCATCTCCGAAAGCCACAAATCACCGGTAACCGGATGAATAGCAAGTCCCTGCGGATTACGATGACCCAAAGAGTATATCTCAGGAAGTGCATTTTTTTCATTTTCAAATGGATTGCCTGCAACTGCCTTTCCATCAGGCGTAATGTGCACTACCTTACCATAACCGGCACTGAGTTTTTGGGCGTAAGGCCTGTTAGCTGTCTTACCACGCTCACCCGTCGAGACAAATAAATTAACTTTTGAATCAAATACTATACGGCTTCCAAAATGGTAACTATTATCGAAATAGGGCAAAGCGCGCCAAATAATTTGAAAATTCTCAATTTTCAATTCATCTTTCGACAATTTCCCTTTTCCGACAGCAGTAACAGAGCCTTGCTCACCTTTTTCGGCAAGAGTAAAAAATATCATTCTCGAATTAGAAAAGTCGGGCGATGGTGCAACATCCAGCAATCCTCCCTGAATACGGCTGTCAACATCAGGAAATCCTGTTATAGTCTTACTTAGCTGACCCGTAGAAGAAGCAATTCGCAGAGTACCACCACGTTGGGTTATCAAAAACCTACCATCGGGAAGTGGAGTAATACCCCAAGGATTGGTTAGTGATGTCGAAATAATTTCAACCTTATACTCTGCTGAAGTCTTCACTCCACCAATACGGCTCTGTCCGGCAAATGCTGCTTTATAGGTAGAGTTAGGCTGTTTGGTCTCCACAGGAGGCAGCTTACCCTCTTCCGGATCAGGATCCACAGGCTGTTCGGGTGGTTTAACCTCATCGGTATCCTCCGACTCCTTTTTGCATGAGCTACCCATGAGAAAAAGAGAAAACAGGAGAAGCATAAAAATTTTGAGTCGGTTCATGGCTTTTCGAAAATTATGTGATGAAACAATAATGGTAAAGCACAACTATATAAGATAAACAAAGCAGCAGAATATTAGTTCGTAAGGACGAGACATCCATGGAATAAGAAAAAAACATCACCATGTACGTATGCGATTTTAACAAACCAAATAATTGAGCTAAATTTACGGGCTAAAAAATGATAAGGTATGAGTTTTAACGACATGAATCTGAACAAGCAACTGAAGAGTGCATTGGCGGAGATGGGAATAACCACACCAACAACAATTCAGGAGAAGGCCATTCCGGCAGCTATGTCGGGGCGCGACATTCTGGGCATTGCACAGACGGGAACCGGTAAAACCATTGCCTATCTGCTTCCATGCCTACGCCAATGGAAATACACCAAAGACGACACACCTCAGATGCTGGTGGTAGTACCCACACGCGAGCTGGTGGTGCAGGTGGTGGAAGTTATTGAAAAACTAACTACCTATATGGGGCTTAGAACCGGAGGAGTATATGGTGGCGTAGGTATGCAACCACAGGCTATGATGGTCTCGGCAGGAATAGATATTGTAGTTGGAACCCCGGGCCGTCTTCTCGATTTGATACTAAACGGTTATCTATCTCTGCGAAATGTTAAACGACTTGTTATTGATGAAGTTGACGAGATGCTCGACCTCGGATTCAGAACACAGCTAACACGGTTGTTTGACCTGATGCCTGTAAAACGTCAGAATCTGCTCTTTTCGGCAACTATCACACCCGAAGTTGAATCTATCATGGATACCTTCTTCAACGACCCACTGAAAGTAGAGGCTGCTCCAAGCGGTACACCCTTAAATAACATCAACCAGTCGAGTTACGGTGTTCCAAATTTCAACACTAAGGTAAACCTACTTCGATATCTGCTTGAAAAAGATGAAAAACTTGAAAAGACAATAGTTTTTGTTGCAACAATCGAACTAGCCGATTTGATATTTGAGAAAGTTAGCGACATACATCCCGAAAAAACCGGTGTTATTCATTCGCGCAAGGCACAAAACCAGCGATTTAGAACGGTGAAGAGCTTTCACGAAGGCGAAATATCCATTCTTATAGCTACCGATGTCATCTCACGAGGCATGGACATCAGCGGCATGTCGCACGTAATCAATTTCGACATTCCCGAAGAGCCCGAATCGTATATGCACCGGATAGGACGTACAGGACGTGCCGATCAGAAAGGACATGCAATATCGTTCTTCTCACCATCAGAAGAAGAAAAACTCCTTGACATACAGGCTTTGATGGATTTTGAACTACCCATAGAGCAAATTCCAGAAGAAGTTGAGATTTCAAATGTTTTGACCGAATATGAGAAACCTTCTTTTAAAATGAAGAATGTTCTCACCCCCATAGCTACAACACCAGGCAAGGCATTTCACGAAAAAATAGAGAAGAACAAAAAGACAAATGTGCGCATTTATCATGCCGATAAGATGATGAAGAAGTATGGCAAACCAAAAACCAGAGGTCAGAAACCAAGAGGAAAAAAGAAAAAATAAGACTTAAACTACCCAGAATATTTATTTAACATTATGGGAATTAAAATTCTGTTTTAGAAAAAAGTCTCATTAAGACTAAAAAAGGCTGTCAATTACGACAGCCTTTTTTAGTAACAAAATATCATTGAACACTATGCATCAATGCGTGCATAAGTGGCATTCTGCTCAATAAATTCGCGACGCGGTGGTACATCATCGCCCATCAGCATAGAGAATACGCGGTCGGCTTCAGCGGCACTGTCGATAGTAACCTGACGAAGTGTACGGAATTCGGG
>JBDHYT010000211.1:0-5467 GCA_039811485.1 Marinilabiliaceae bacterium
CGATATCGACCTTCAACGGAGTGAAGCATCGTATGTTACCTCATCGTGGATTCCGGAGTTGCGGAAAATCAACAACCAGTGCAAGCGCTATCTGGAGAGCGGAGACACAAAAAATCTCGAAGCCTCATCGAAACTGCTCTTCTGCGAACTCAACAAACTGGCCCGCAACAAATGGAGCAAGCTCCCTCGTCTGTTACAGCGGCTGATGGCACCCCACTACAACGATACAACTTATGCTTTTGTGGAGGCCAACCTGGAGATTATCAGGCAAAAAAACATGGAGATATTCAATATCTACAACCGCAAACGCGACCAGGTGTACAACAGGCTGATTGACAAATATGGCAATGCCGACAATGTGGTGGCAATGAAAAAGCAAAACGTAAATGAGGCATTGAGCGACTGGGTCACTAACCGCAACGATTTCAGGCAGTTGGAAGTTTACAACGACATTATTGTACGAAAGAAACAACCAATCTACTATGTCCCGCAAAATAACTGGGGAAGGGCACATTTCTATGCACCTGCAAAGATTTTTGCCGGGGTTAAGATTCCCACACCAGTATTCAACGTAATAGTACTTTGGTTATCAAGCGGCTTGCTATATTTCACGCTATATATCGATTTGTTAAGACGGATAATCAGGTACTTCGAAACATTCCACCTGCGCAGGATGAATAAACGACTGCAAAAAGTGTGGACATAATAACCAAAACAGCTGAATTATGTTTAAACCCGACGATATAAACAAAGCTCTCGAGGTGCTTCGCGCCGGGGGGCTTATCCTCTACCCCACCGATACAATATGGGGTATTGGTTGCGACGCCACAAACCCTGAGGCGGTGGCCAAAATCTACTCACTAAAGCAGCGAGAGGATACTAAAAGCATGCTCGTGCTGGTGGATGTGCCAATGCGGATACAAGGCTATGTGGATAGAATTCCAGATGTGGCGTGGGATTTAATGGAGGTGGCCGACAAGCCGCTGACAATAATCTTCGACAATGCAAAAAATCTGGCCACCAACCTTATAGCCGCCGACGGAACCATCGGAATAAGAGTTACATCCGAACTATTTTCAAAGGAGTTGTGCGCCCGATTCAAACGGCCAATTGTGTCAACATCGGCCAACATAAGCGGAGAACCATCGCCACGCTTCTTTGGAGAGGTGCCCGACCACATAATTAAAAACGTTGATTACACTGTTCAATTCCGGCAGGAGGAGACAAAACCCGCCACTCCTTCGTCGATAATAAAACTTGGCAGTAGCGGTGAAGTAAAAATAATCAGACAATAAAAGTGTATGGAACAGGAAAACAGCATTACATTTCACCACTCGGCCGATATTCAGATTCGCTTCAACGACATCGATATGCTTGGCCACGTCAACAATGCCAAGCTGCAGGAGTATTTCGACCTGGGCAGGATGCACTATCTGCAGCGCATATTTGGCCGTAAAATGTTTACCGGTGACGAGGCAATAGTGGTGGCATCGATAAAAACCGACTTTTTGCAACCGGTATTTTTATCGGACAAGATTGAAGTAACCACAGCTGTTATAAGCCTTGGAGGCAAAAGCCTTAAGATGGTTCAGCATCTGCGGATAAAGCATGGCACCGAGCCAAAGGTGGTTTGTGAATCGGTGATGGTGGCCATCGACAAGCACTTAGGACAATCGATGGAGATGCCCGAAGAGTGGAAAGAACTAATCAAACAATTCGAAAAAAGAGATATGTAACTTAAACCCCGCAAGTTATTAGGTAACTGCGGGGTTTTTCGTTTCATCGCTTGATGAATTTAATAACCATACTATTGCCGTTGTGTTGAAGCCTTACAAAATAATAACCGGGTAAGAGCTTCGAAACGTCAATTTTACTATCATCATTAGTCACAATACCTGATAGAACAACCCTGCCGGTAAGGTCTGAGATTGAATATCCTGTGTTCCGACCGCCATTTTTTACCAAAAGATTGAGATTGTCATCGGCGGGATTGGGGAAAACTGATACATCGACACTCCTAACACCAGCAATGCTTGTACTAACATCATAAAAGTAGAGTGTGCGGTAATTAATATCCCATTTATGAGTTTGAATATTCCATTCATGCTCTAGCTCTTCAACTATATCACCCTTTGCGTTATAACTGGTAGTCGTTGAATCCTGCTTTTCCCAGTTAGAGGTAAAAAAACCCCACCGTTCATTGGTTCGTGTCCGCTCGAGCCCCTGAGCCGTGTAAGTGAAAATCTCTCTTGAAAAGTTCATCCAGTCATCGCCTGCATTGAGTTGTTGAAGGCTCTCAACCAGAAAATTGCCCGAATATGTATAAATATCTTTGCTTGAGTCAACCCAATCATCTAAGTCCTCGTCCCAATTCTGCGTAAGAGCTTCTTTTGCCTTACCATTGGGCAGATTAGTATAAGTGGTGCGACTGAAAGCAGCCCAGTTATTAATGTCATTATCCCACACCTCATGAAGCTGGCTAATAAGATTCATTCCTGCATCGTAATTTGACTTTACCCTCGATTCGGGAGTCCATACGCTGTTATCCCACTTATTAAAGGTCTCATACTCCAGTTTCCCATGTATATAAGTAAAAGATAACATTGATTCATTTAACCAAGTGCCGTTATTCCATGTTTGCATTACAATCTGTTTCTGCTTGCCATCATCATAGTAATCGATTGTTACGAAGCTTTCTTTAATCCACTCACCACTACCTGCCTTCAACTCCTCTTCAAGTATTGTCCAAACTAAGCCCCGGGCATTATAGGTCAGGGAGCTGCGTGTATCATCATTCCATTTTGAGTTTGCCCAATTCTGCCCAACTATACGGGTAAATTTCTGTCCTGCCAGGCCCAAAGACAATGCAAAACACCATAAAGTTAACGTAAAAATTTTCATGGCACACAGTTTATTCATCTTAAAATCAACCACATAGGGATACTAAGTCATAAAAACAGAATATCCTCCAATCAAGCAGCACAAAATAGTTCAGAAGTACAAAGAGAATCTCAGACAAAATTGTCGTCAGGCTACGACACCGAGGCCGTTATGAATATGTGTAGCAATTTAAACAAAACTAAGATGGTTGTCAATAGCAATAAAGCAAAAAAAGATATGAAAATCTAATTCTCATCATCATTATTTATCATCATAATTCTACTAAAGCTTAGAATTATTAAGTTTTTGGCGAAGATTGAAAAACTGAAATCCTAAAACAATAAACGACAGCACATTAAGCCAGCTTTCGACGATGGTAGAAATAACCGAAAAAATAATAAGAGAGGTATTTTCATCCTGAGCAATTAATGGATCGCCAGCAATCTTAATACCTTGGATTATACCGTAAACTACGGCAGGAATGCTTAGGATGCCCGACAAAACCACCTGAAGAACCATCATAACAAGGAAAATTGCAAATGTCTGCCACCAGTGAGAACGTACAAGAGAGAAGGACCGATAAAAACAAACCCTGATGCTTCCGTTTTCGAAAAACAACACAGGAAACATAAGCATAGATACTATTGAAATCCATATTCCGGGCAGAAGTAATAAAACCAATCCTGCGAGAATAACAAAAAACAGAATAATATTCAACCCTAAAAGCCGCCCGATTTTTGCCACAAACCCCTTCCAGACATCCAGTTGTGAAAAGTTGCCATGTCCTTTTTGATTATACTGGTTCATAAACTCCATAGAAATACCAAACACCAAAAAAGTGGATAGAAACAATAGCAGGGCAAGCAAGGGAAACCACTCCATAAAAACATCCCACTTTTGCTGATCCTTCATCGCCACATCTAACATATTGGCAAAACTACCCTTGATATAAAACGCCTGAATAACACCTAAAACAACAACAGGTATGGAGGTAAAGAGAAAGAGTGATTTCAAAAGAGGGACAAACTCCTGACTAACAAAACCAAATGTAGCACTTATTATTTCACCTAATTGACGTTCCTTATCAAGTACAATATGATTTTTTACGGTTTTTGATTTCATAGCGAGTTAAATTCATGAAACAATCTAAGTTAATATATTTTTTGTTTCAACAAGATATTTAATATGATTTCTATACTCAGTGGCCATCTTTTTTGACGAAAAATTATCTGCTATTGTACAGTGGCCATTTCTTCCGACTCTCTGCCTCTCGCCGGCATCACCCAATAAAAGAAGGTATTCAACCAACAGATCCTGCCGGCCAGGTTCAAAAAGATAACCATCATACCCATGTGTAACCACCTCTGCCACACCATTTACATTACTGCAAACAACCGGAAGCCCGCTCCACATTGCTTCCAATACAGTGTTGGGCATTCCTTCAAATAACGATGTAAGCACAAAAATGTTGGCTGATGCCAGCAGCGCACCGACATCATTGATAAAACCTATCAACTTAATCTTATCCTGCAAACCGTATTCATTAATGCGTTGTTGAAGCCCCAAACGCTGATCGCCCTCACCCGCAACAACAAAGAAATAGTTGTTACGGCCTTTCAAAACTTCATTGGCGGCATCAATAAACAACTCGAGGTTCTTTTGCCCTGCAAGACGGCTGGCAGCAACAACAAAAACCGGATTTGTTCCGTCAGGAATATCAAACCATCCCTTAATATCCATTGGAACCGGATTTTTTATCCCGATATCAAGTCCATTATGAATAACCTTCACAAAATCACTGCTCCACCAGCCATAGCTATCATACAACTCCTTGAGTGTTTGGGTATTGGTTATTATTCCATCGCAAAATTTGGTGAAAGTTACTTTGTATTTCCACGCTCTGCCTATCCGGTTGATACCCTGCCGTGCAACAATAAGAGGCTTGCGCCCTTGCATAAACAACCTGGCAAAACCACTTACCCTCACATCCCTGTTCTGACATGCTATAATTACATCAATATCGTGTTGGGCCACAAATCTTAAAAGCTGCAAAGCCCCAACAAGCGAAAAATCTGAAAAAATAGAAAAACTTTTTGTCGGAATATCTTGGCTCTCGGCACGATGCATTACCACTGAATTTCTACGGCAACCGATAAAAACATTATCGCCCATTGCCATGAACTCACGTCCTGCAACCATCATCCATTTTTCTCCCCCACCCCACTTCTTCTTACCTATTGAGTTTATTATTAGGATATTCATACGAATTACTTTTTGCCCTACATACAATATGTATTTGCCTATTGATGGAAATAGTGGTAAAGCACCACTGTAGATACATCTAAAGAGCTGAATTATACAACATTTTAACCAATTTATAAAAAAAGAGGTGGCAACAACAGCACAAATCAGTATCTTTAGAACTTTAAAACATTATTGCAAGGTAACATAAAAAAAAGGATTATCAAACATCGTAAAGTTTATGTATAAGGTTAAGCTCTCAACAATAAAAAACACCAACTACATACTTAGACAAACTAAGGGTGGCAAGGGGATTTCGCATTGCGGAAAGTACAAATTTTACGTT
>JBDHYT010000212.1:0-5453 GCA_039811485.1 Marinilabiliaceae bacterium
ATATAAAATTAAACTGGTCTCCATCTTTTTGAAAATGAAATCTAACAACAACCCGATTTAATCGGCCAACAGACATTATTTGCCTATAATGGTTTTTTGCTTTTTTTGAGTGAATCATTTTTTTGGTATCTTTAGTCTTCATTTTAATAATCACTTCATGACTCGAGTCACAGTTTTGCAGTTTTCGCCTGTTTTGGGAGATATAGAAGCCAACATCAGGCAAATAACCCGGTTACTTGCGGCAAATCAGGGATCCGACCTCTATGTCCTGCCCGAGCTTGCATCATCGGGATTTAATTTTACCGACCGCAATCATGCAATGTCGGTGGCCGAAAGTATCGACGACAGCCGGTTTATCGATGCACTGGAGGAGTTGTGTGCCCGGTATCAGTGTTATATAGCATCGGGAATCAACGAGCGCGAAGGTGATTTGTTATTTAATACTGCCGTGTTGGTCTCTCCCGATGGTCTGATTGGCGTTTACCGTAAGCTTCATCTCTTCGACAGGGAGAAGGAGATTTTTGAACCCGGCGATTTGGACATTCCTGTATATGAGACTTCTATCGGAACTATTGGTCTTCTTATCTGTTTCGACTGGATGTTCCCCGAGGTGTGGCGTGCCATGGCTCTTCAGGGAGTGCAGATTATTGCTCATCCGTGCTGCCTTGTATTGCCCTATTGCCAAAGGGTGGTGCCTTCGCATGCCATCATCAACCGCATTTTTGTGGCAACAGCCAACAGGGTGGGCATCGAAGGTGATATTACCTTCAATGGAAAATCTGTAATAGTCGCTCCCGATGGCACAATCATGGGTAATGGTGCCGAGGGCGAGGAGGATGTGATAACTGTTGATATGGATATCTCCCTAGCCGACAATAAGATGGTAACCATGCGTAATCATGCTCTCGACGACCGGAGAGCAGATGTATATCGAAAATATATTAAGTGATGGATAATGAGATAGTTAATAGGAAAAAGGAGCTTCGGAAGCTTATTTTTAGTCGTAAGAGAGAGCATGATGCAGGTGAACTGGCACAGGTTTCGGTGTCGATACTCAGCGTGGTTGAGTCTCTTCCGCAGTTTCAGCAGAGCGATATAATACTTGCCTACTGGGCAATGCCCGATGAGGTTCAGACCCGTATGCTCATCGAAAAGTGGGCAGGAGCCAAAAAGTTCTATCTGCCATCGATTGTTGGCCGTACTCTTGAGTTCCGACTCTTTGAAGGTGCCGACAAACTTGTGCCAAAGGGCAAATATCAGATTCCGGAGTCGGAAGGTGCCCTGCTCCCCGATGATGCAAAAGTTGACCTTATACTTGTGCCAGGTGTTGCATTTACCGAAGAGGGTGACCGAATAGGCTATGGAGCAGGTTATTACGACGGAGTGCTGAAGAGATATCCCGATGCCTACAAGTTAGGCCTTGCCTTTGGTTTTCAGATGGTTGACTCTATTCCGCTTGAGCCTCACGACATGAGGGTTGACGGAGTGGTGAGTGGCAGTTAAAACCTCTGTAATCAATAAAAAACGCCTTGCTGAAGATGGTGTTAAACATCTTATAGCAAGGCGGTTATTACCAAAAATCATGAAAAACTACATGAGCTTTACAAGCTCTTTTACTGCATTATCCACAGTTTCGGCTATCTCCACTATGTCGGCATCGAGCATATAACATGGTGTAGATACTATTTTGTTCTTTTTGTCAACCACAACCTGCTGTTTGGCGGTTTCCACATGTTTTGCACCCATCTTTTTTATGGCATCAATGGTGCCCTGGTCGTTACCTACGGTAACTTCAACATCGCCGAGCACTTTGGCTACCAATGCGGGAGCAATGCATAGTGCGGCAATTGGTTTGCCGTCTTTGTGTGCTTTTCTGATTGCCTCCTCGGCAAATTTGAAAACTTTGGCATCGGCACCGTCATAAGCAATCGAACTGAGGTTTTTGGCCACACCATATCCTCCTGGGATTAACAGTGCGTCATAAAATTCTGGATTCAGAATCCTAAGGGGTGCTACTTTCCCGCGTCCAATGCGTGCTGCCTCCACAAGTACGTTGCGGCTCTCCTCCATGGGCTCGCCTGTGAGGTGGTTTATTACGTGATGCTGGTCGATATCGGGTGCAAATAGCTTGTAGGCCATGCCTGCCTTTGCTATTGAATAGAGTGCAAATGTTGCTTCGTGAATCTCTGCGCCGTCAAAAACGCCACATCCCGACAGGATTACTGCTACTGTTTTCATGGGTTCAATTTTGGTTAATTTTGGTTACTGGTGAAATAGAATTCTGTTAAGCGTGTTTTGTAACTGTAAATTACTAATTTTAAAATTTATTGCAAATTTTTTATGACAAATGTTGTAAAATTGCAGTATGATAGTTCTGTATTTGTTAAGTAGGATTGTTTTTTATTCAATATCTGATGTTTGGATATCTGTTTAGTCGTAAATTGTTACTCTGTTGCAATTTGCGAATCGTCATATTTCTTTTTTCTGTTCTTCTATCCTTTGTGTTTGCCCCTTTGTGGGTTGGTGCTCAAGGGGTTAAGCGTGTGGTGCTGAGTGGTTATGTAAAAGATGGTGTAACCGGCGAAAGCCTTATTGGTGCTACCGTGTTTATAGCAGAGCTGTCGGTGGGGGTAGTTACCAATAGCTATGGTTTCTACTCCATTGCAGTTAATCCGGGAAGTTATTCGGTGCAGTATTCCTTTCTTGGCTATTCCGAAGAGAGGGTTGGCGTACCCCTCAACGTTAGTAAGGTGGTTGATGTTATCCTATATCCCTCGGTCGAATCTATTGGTGAAGTGGTGGTTGAAGGCAAGGGCAAAAGCGAAGTGCTACGCTCTCCCGGCATGGGTATGCAGCAGATTCAGGGTAAGAGCATAAAAAATGTACCAGTGCTTATGGGCGAGACCGATTTGGTTAAGGTCATCCAGCTGCTTCCCGGCGTTATGCCGGCCAGTGAAGGCTCGAGTGGCTTCAGTGTGCGGGGTGGCAATCCCGATCAGAATTTAATGCTTCTCGATGAAGCATCGGTTTACAATGCAGGCCATCTCATGGGTTTCTTCTCGGTGTTCAACAACGATGCAGTGAAGGATGTGAAGCTCTACAAGGGCGATATTCCTGCCTCTTATGGCGGGCGGCTGTCGTCGTTGGTCGATGTTAGGATGAAGGATGGAAATCATAATAAGTTTTCAGGTTCGGGAGGTATTGGCTCCATTTCGTCGCGTCTCACCCTCGAAGGGCCTATTGGTGGTAACAGGACTTCATTTATCGTCAGCGGACGGCGTACCTATGCCGATATGCTCCTTAAACTGTCGAATGACGACGAAATGCGAAACAGCTCTCTCTATTTCTACGATTTAAATGCCAAGCTGTCGCACTCCATCAATGATAAAAACCGTCTCTTTGTAACCGGGTATCTGGGGCGCGATGTTATGATGCAGGAGAAGAATGTGATAAAGTATGGCAATAAGACTTTTTCGTTGAGGTGGAACCATATCTTTTCGCCGCGTCTTTTTTCAAATACCATGCTTATATATTCGCACTACAACTACTACCTTGAGTCGCAGCACGATGAAGCCAATAAAATATCGTGGGAATCTGATTTGTACGATTATGGCATAAAGAGCGATTATTCGTGGTATCTGACTCCAAAAAATACCTTGGGTTTTGGTGGGCATATGCTGTATCACCAGATAATGCCTGGTCTGGTGCAGGGTGTTGGCAGCAATGCTCTTGTCAATCGTCTGGAGATGCCTCTATCGCATTCGGTGGAGTATTCGTCATATATTACCGATAATGTTACGCTTACCCAACGGCTGAGTGTCCGCTATGGTTTGCGTTTCTCGCTGTTTCAGAATATGGGCGCATCCGAACAGTTCTTTTACGATGATGAGTTTGAATATTCACACTCCAGATTTTTTGACAAGGGTGAGGTGTATAATAGCTACCATAATTGGGAACCGCGCATCAGCAGCTCTTTCAGTCTGTCGTCATCATCGTCGGTGAAGGCCGGCTATTCGCGCACTACCCAGTATATCCACCAGGCTACCAACTCCACTTCGGGCTCGCCTCTCGATGTGTGGTTCGTATCTTCGCCCAATGTGAAACCGCAACTCTCCGACCAGTTTTCTGTTGGGCTCTTTAAGAACTTCAGCAGCAATATGTTTGAAACATCAATAGAGCTTTTTTATAAAAAGATGCACCACTCCATCGATTTTAAGGATCACGCCAATCTGCTTCTGAATGAGTATATCGAAGGCGAACTGCGTTTTGGAAATACAACAGCCAAGGGTATAGAGACGATGGTTAAATTCGACACAGGCGTTCTTAATGGTTGGGTTAGTTATACGTGGTCCAAATCGGAGCGGGATTTTTCGCTTATCAACGGTGGTAAAATATATCGTTCGCCCTACGATCATCCGCACGACATCAGTGTGGTGCTCAACGGCAGAATCAACCAACGCTCATCGTTGTCGGCCAACTGGGTATTCTATACCGGCAATCCCACTACCTTTCCGGTGGGACGCTACGAGTCGGGTGGCAATATTGTGCCTTTTTATTCGGGCCGTAATGCCGACAGAATGCCCGATTACCACAGGCTGGATATCTCCTACACCGTCGAGGGGAAAAAAAATTCATCGAGGAGGTGGGGTGGAGAGTGGGTTTTCTCTATCTACAACGCCTATGGACGGAAAAATGCCTGGAGCATAAATTTTGAGGTGGACGAGGATAATCCATATAAAATAAAAGCGCAGAAGGTATATCTTTTTTCGTTTGTCCCTTCGGTAACATATAATTTTAAATTTTGAGTATGATGTTGATAATGCGATGTGTAAATATTGGTGCAGTATTGTGTTTGTTAATGACATTGGTGGGTTGTACCGAGTATATCAATTTGAAACTCGACTCAACAGCTCCTCTGCTTGTGGTTGATGCCGTTATCACCACAGAGCCCGACAACAGCTATGTGCAGTTGTCGCTCACTGCCGACTATTTCATCAACAGTAAGACACCGCGTGTGTCAGGAGCCTCTGTTATGGTAAGCGATGGCAGTTGGGTTACCGAACTTACAGAGTCGCCGGTGTCGAAGGGATTGTATCAATTTCCGACGGGTTTTGTTGGAATTGAGGGACAAACCTATCATCTGGTAATCGACAGGGTTGATGACTCTGGGAAAACATCTCGATATGAGTCGGTTAGTACTATGCCTCATAAGCTGAATATCGATTCGGTGGGATATGAGTGGCGTGCCAAAGACAAGGAGATGAGGGTGCTCTATTATGGCAGGGATAATGTTGAAACGCGCGACCACTATATGTTTATGGTGGCTAAAAATGATTCGCTTATTTCCGACCAATACTCTGAGATGCGGGTACTTAACGACGATTTGTATAACGGCAGCGTTTTTAATGGTGTTACAGTATTTGTTGTGCGTGAGAAATGGAATAATAATAAGC
>JBDHYT010000213.1:0-5446 GCA_039811485.1 Marinilabiliaceae bacterium
TAATAAGGCCAACAACGACCTCGGAGAGTGTCGCATGTTTTTAAGCCCGGAAGGCATACTCAAGCCCTACATAAGCGCAGCGTAGGGTTTTTAAGTTCGCTGGGCCCATAGGCTCGGAGAGCCTGACCATGCATAACCGTGGGTTTCAACCCACGGACAACACCCACGCCACGCACGCTGCCCAAAGTGGCCGAACCTTTTTCGTGAAAATTAGCGGTAATTAGGTGACAATGGAGAGTGGAAAGTTGAGAGTTGAGAGTGAAAAGTTTTGATAAGGACGAAGGGACTAAAGTGTCGAGGGGAGCGAGAGTTCCTCAATTGACAATGAACAGGGGATAATGGACAATGACTGAATGAGTTGACCCTTCGACAAGCTACCAATGACAGATTTATATAAATCATTAATAATCAAAGAAATCCATCCACAACTTTTTAATATAAAACTTACCCCTGTCATCAACACATTATGACCAAATTTTTGGGTAAAAACTCAGGGTGACGGGGAGCGAGAGGAAGTTATTCGTTGGTCGTTGGTCGTTCACCCCTCACTCCCCTGAAGGGGAAGTCTCCGTTATGGGTTGAGGGCATCTGTCTATAGAGGGTGGAAGATGGAGGATGCCCCTGCGACGGGTGATGAGAAGTAAAAGGGTTGAAGAGTGGAATAGTTGAATAGACTAATAAGTTACGAGAAGAGACATTTTTATCTTTTTGTCAGTAAATTAAATAATTCTTCGTTAATATAGTAATTACCTGTTCCCAACTTTTCCTTTCGCAGCATTTTATCATCGGCTAATTTATTTAAATAATTTGCCGCTGTTAATCTTGATACTCCGAGATCATTTACGACAAATTCAATCTTGGTGTAGGGGTGTTTGAATAAATTGTTCAACATATCCTGACTATAAAATTTGTAATCATCTCTGAGTCTATGCTTATAATCAAGCATTAACTCCCTGATTTTGATAATCAATTCAATTGTCTCTCTTGCAGTTTGTTCAATTCCGGTTATCATAAACAATAGCCACTCCTCCCATAAGTTTTCATCCCGAACTTTTTGTAAAAGCCGGTAATAATCGGTTTTGTGTTTGAGTATATAATTACTCAGATATAAAACCGGCAAAGACTGGAGCTTTTCCAGGATGAGGTATAATATGTTTATTATCCTTCCTGTTCGACCATTTCCGTAATAAAACGGGTGAATACTTTCAAATTGAAAATGAATAATTGCCATCTTTATCAATGGGTCGTAATCCTGCATTTCCGGATCATTTATATATCGTTCCAAATTGGTCATTAACCTTACAATTTCCTCATAATCCTGAGGTGGAGTATAAATAGTTTCACCAATAGCAGCATTTTTTAAAGCAGTACCGGGTAATTTTCTGAATCCTGCCTTGTTATCTTCCAGTACTTCCTGAATTTGTAGAATAATGCTGTTTGTCAGTAGTCCGGTGTTTGAGATAAGTTCAAATCCTCTTTTCATAGCAGAGATATAGTTTTGAACCTCCTTTGCCTGAAGTGATTTAAAAGCGTCAAGTTTCAATTCTGATTTGTATAAATCATCATGAGTAGTAATTATGTTTTCAATTGCAGAACTGTCTTTTGCTTCCTGCAATCCAAGTGTGTTAATCAATATATTTTGATTTGGGATTGTAGATACAATTCCTTTTAACTCAGCCAAAGCTGCATGTGCTGCAGGCAGAGCTTTCAATACTTTTTTAGTTTCCAGGTCTATGCTTAGCGGTAACTCAATCAATCCCCAGGTTTCCATGTGTAAAGAATTTCTTAAAATCTATACAAAGGTAGCTTGTTTTGTAAAGAAATCAATATAATCTTTACATTTAAAAATGAGTCTGTATAGAATTTGTCAAAGGCTATACAATTTAAGGTCATGGAATGTTTGGCCACGATTAATTCAAAGAGCGAAAGGGGCGAAAGTGTCGAGTTACCAATGACTGTGGTTTATAAAGGAGCTCTCTCACTTCATTCGAGATGACTGTCCGTTAAGCGCATGGGAGTGATAGTTCTTAGGTGAGCAGGCGCAGCGGCGGCCTTTTTTGTTTACTTTTTTTGGCTGTAGCAAAAAAGTAAAAGCCTGTCCGGCTTGAGGACAAAAAGACAGATAGAGGAAAGTTGAAACATTGTACGATGAAAAATCAATACTTAATCTCTCGTAACTAATGGTTTTAAAGCGAATCACATTAGGGATGATATAGTTGTAGAAGATTAACTACCATCAAAAAAGCCTAACTGAATTAAAATCAATTAGGCTTCTTATTGTACCCGGAGCCGGGGTCGAACCGGCACAGTATTGCTACTACTGGTGTTTGAGACCAGCGCGTCTACCGATTCCGCCATCCGGGCGTGCTTAGCACATCGGTATTGCGCTGCAAAAATAGAGCTATATTTGAAATTAAAAAATAATTAAGCCTGTTTTTATTTCTTTAAATCCATTTTTTTTGTCACACGGGCATAAACAACCAACGCAACAGCAGCAACTACACCCACAGCTGCATAGTAATACCATATATAGTGGGCCTGGGAGTAGGCTGCCATACGCTCTGCCTCGGTTACTGTATCGGGTAGCTTCGGACAATATTTGTCTAACAGATATCCCGATGAAATAAATCCAAGCAGGTTGGCCAGAAACGAATGCAGGTGGCTGAAACCAAGATACATTCCCTCTTCACCCTTTGGCGACTGAAGCGAGAAATACTCCAAAAAGCGGGGAGAGATAAAACTCTCGCCCAACGCCTGAAACACGATTCCCAATATCATCATTATGGTTATGGGGCTCATTATCAACCCCAGCACACTCACCTCACTGCCTGTTATGCCCATTAGCCAGGGGCCCAGCGACATCAAAAATGCCGATATGGGTATAAGAAACATGCCTATCGATATTGAAGTAAGAGCTGAGATGCGCTTGCCTAACTCAGTGACAAACAGCACGGTGATAACAACCACAAATGGATTTACGTTGGCTATCCATTCGGGTGATGCCTCGGGGCCAACCATGCGGATAACAAACTTTGGCATTGATGCGTAAAGCTGATGCTGTATCATCCAAAACCCTGTTACGATGATGATAAGCCATATTAGCCTTGCATTGCTGCATACCTTAAGCAGGGCATTCCAGGTTTCGGCCATCGTCTTTCCTTGGCCTTCTCTCTTGCTGCTCCTATAGAAAATAAATACCGTTATTAGTGCCAGAAATGCCAGCGCAGCCGAATAGAACTGTATATATACTACTCCAAGTTCAAGACGGATGGGATATGCAAATGTCTTGCCGGCAAAAGCACCAATATTCACCATCCAGTAGAATATGGAGTATGCCCTTGCCCTGTTTTCTGAGTTCGACTCCTTTGCCACAGTGCCCGATATCACACTTTTTATAAACGATCCGCCCACCATGATTATCATCAGACCCGGAATAACCGTCAGTTTGTAGGGTAGGGCACCAAGCGAAAAATATCCTATGGTTAAAAGCGAAAATGCCAGGATGATTGCCTTCCTGAATCCCATCCTGTCGGCCAGTGCACCACTGAATGTGGGCAGCAGGTATAGTCCTGCCGCAAATACACCGGCTATCCATCCACTCTGGATATCGTTAAAGCCAACTACGTCGGTCAGGTAAAGTGTTACTGCAATAAAGAAGCCGTAATATGCCGCTCGCTCAAATAGTTCCACCAAATTGGCTACCCAGAAGGCTTTCGAAAATTTCCATCCTGCAAGTCTCTCTTTCATCTTTTTGTTTTTTCTGATGATATCTGAAATATTAATCTAAATAAATGTTAATTCAAAAGCCGTGCCATTAATGGTTTTTATCTCTTGTGCAGTCCGCACTCTTTGGTCTCGGGGTTCTCCCACCACCAGCGGCCGGCCCGAACATCCTCACCCGGATTTATGGCTCTGGTACAAGGCTGGCAGCCAATACTTGGAAATCCCTTGTCGTGTAACGGGTTGTAGGGAATTTTGTGCTCTTTAATGTAATCCCATACCTGTTTTTCGGTCCAGTGAACCAGCGGGTTAATCTTCAGCAGGCCGTTGTTTTCATCCCACTCTACAATATGAATGTTCTGGCGGGTTACCGACTGTTCTGCCCTAAGGCCGCAAATCCAGGCATCAAGTTCTGAAAAGGCTCTTTTCAGTGGCTCAATCTTGCGGATATGGCAGCAGAGTTTTCTGTTTTCTATACTGTCGTAGAACAGGTTAATGCCTTTTGCATTAACCATCTCTTCAACACGGTTGGCATCAGGAAAATAAACCTTGATGTTCGATTTATACCGCTTGCTTGTGCGGTCTATCAAGTCGTAGGTCTCCGGGAACAGACGGCCTGTGTCGAGTGTGAAAACCCTGACTTCTGGGTCGATGCTCCACACCATCTGGGTAAGCACCTGATCCTCGGCTCCAAGACTCGACGATAGTGCTATCCCGGCTCCATAGCGGCCAATAAAATATTTCAATACCTCAATAGGTGCGGCGTTGGCGAACCGCTCGTTTAGCTCCTTTATCTCTTGCTGTTCCATATTTTTAGTGTTTTATGCTAAATTACTGTTTTTTATTGTCTTCATGGTTATTTGGCTAATCACTTAATGCCGGGTGCCATATCGGGAAACAGAAGTTTTATAAGTTGCTGTGCATTACTGCTGTTTGATAAACTCCCGATAATATTGATTCTTCTGTTTAAATCATGTATGGTAAACTCCTGATTCATAATTGTATTAATCTTGCCAATAAATTGTGCCTCCGAATTGGCCGTCTCGCAAAGCTCTCCCAGCCGGTCGTTGGCAATAACAGCACTGTTGCACAGGCAGTATCGCCCAGCGTGAAGCGAGTGTAGAAGTTTTAGTTTAAATCCCTGCGGCATCAGTGAGTGAATCAGGCATATATGCGAGTTGGTTATTAGTCTCTCCATCTCATCATTGGTGGGATTGGCTACCAGCGTTATGTTGTTGTGGCGCGCAACTCTTTTCTTTAATGCTGATGATGGATTCCTTCCGGCCACCACGAAGCTGTAATCACATTCAGGCACAACATTTTTTGCCAGCCACAGTATGCTCTTTACATTTTCATTTACCGATAAGTCGCCGTGTATCAATATGTAGCTGCCTTTACCTAAAGTAGAGGTACACTCTTCGTACTGGTGGAATGGTGTAATTACAATGGTGTTGCTGTTTATTCCTGAAAAATGGTTGTAGTCGCTTTCTGATATGGCCGCCACTGCCGACGCCTTGGAAACTACTCTCTCAAATCGTTTCAGCTTGTGTGACTCCATAAAGAAATAGAGTTTTTTTGCCGGATTCGGTTCCATTTTCATCAATCCCCTGTAATAGTTGTATTCCACATTGTGTGCGCGCACAACCACTCTTCTTGTGTCAAAACGGGGGTCGTTGAGTATAGAGGCACAGTGGATACCCTCTGCCAGTATAGGATAATCATCCTT
>JBDHYT010000214.1:0-5429 GCA_039811485.1 Marinilabiliaceae bacterium
GCTGGCGATGGAGGCCGAGAAGCCAGCGCTTCGCCAACAATGGCTGGTTGCAGACACGGGCCGGGATATAGTTGGCCACATCATCAAGACGTGCTGCAAATCGGCCAAACAGATTAAAACGCGTGTTACGGTATCCCCACATCGAATCGAGTGTATTAACCATTTTATAGGCCATCATTCCCGGAACACCGCCAATACCAAGCCAAAACAGAGGAGCAACAACTCCATCGCTAAGATTCTCCGACATGGTTTCGAGCACTGCAATGCGTATCTGTTGAGGTGTGAGTTGTGAAGTATCTCGCCCTACGATGCGTGAAAGCTGTGTCCTGCCTGCCTCTAACCCATCATTTTTTAACACTCTGAAAACAGCCTTTCCTTCATCAATAAGAGTTCGGTTGGCCAGGCCGAAGAAAATAAAAATCAGGACAAAAAAAGGCAATATAGCAGGAATATAAGATGACAGAAGCCACTGGATGCCCGAAAAAACAAAATAACAACCAGCCACCAGAAACAGGACAGCAACAGAGCCTTTCAGAACAAGGTTACGGCCGTGATTTAGCCGCTTCTCTACCCTGCTTATAGTGTTTCCAAAAGCTACAATGGGGTGAGGCAACCATAGCGGGTCGCCAATAAAAAAATCGAGAATCCAGGCAACTATAATAACAATTGAAAAAGCAAATGGAGACATAGTAATTATAACAAATTAAACATTACTCCCTTTAACAATCTGCCTGCTAAAAGGAGTAACAAACTGATATTCAACTTTCTTATCCCTAAGCAACTCCATACATCTAACCATATTACCCAATGAGATGTTGGCAATATCAAAAACAACAACTATATCATGGTAGAGAGACTGGACTAAACTATCTTCAAGCTCTTTACAAAAATCATCATTTTGATGATGCAAAATATTATGACACAAACCTTTATATTGTAAGGCAATTAACGAAACATCATCAGCTTTTGATACAATAAAGAGAGCATCAAATGTTACGGTATTAATCCTTTGGGGAGACAACAATTTAGTTACCGGAGTGAATATTCTTGATAATATGGATAAAAAAGTTTTCAGTTTGATGGCTCCTTCAATAGCAAGTCGGTATGGCGACCACCCACCACCAGTAAAATGCTTACGGGCAAAAATCTCCATCGCCTTATAAAATACTATAACATAATTGAGACTTCCTTTTTTTGTACTTTCGCCTTTGAAGTGGATAATAGGAGTCCTTCCAAGATAATAGTTGGTAAACCCACTCTTCACAAAACGATACGACAAATCGATATCTTCGCCATACATAAAAAATTCCTCATCGAAGAGGCCTGCAACATCAAAAGCCTCACGACGCACAAACATAAAAGCACCGGATAAAATATCACTGACCACAGGCTCGTCCTCAGGCATATGTCCTAAATAGTATTGCCCGAAAATTTTTGATCTGGGGAACAAATTTATAAGTCCCGACATCTTGTAAAACGATACGGCCGGAGTTGGAAGACCTCGTTTTGATTCCCTGAGATAAACTCCATCGCCGTTAATCATGTGAACACCTAATGCACCTGCATCGGCATGATTTTGCATAAAAGCGATACAATCGGTCAATGTGCTTTCGGTGATTATAGTGTCGGGGTTAAGCAGAAGCACAAAACGCCCTTTAGCCACACTAATTCCTTGATTATTAGCCACTCCAAATCCTGGATTATCGGTATTGGCAATTAGTTTAACATTGGGAAACAGCGTGCGCACCATATCACACGAATCGTCCTGCGAATTATTATCAACCACAATCACCTCGGCATCAACACCTTGAACAGCCCTATAAACAGAATAGAGTGCTGTCTCAAGGAAGTAACGCACATTGTAATTAACAATAACAACACTAACTTCGACCATAAAAAGTACTTTTGACAAAAGTAGTTTTTTATGCGATACTGTTCAACTAATATTAAAATACTATTTTTACAATAAATTTGTAACTCTATGCAAAACAGAAAAACGACCGACCTGTCAAAATATAATAACAGTTGGTATAAAACCGGCGCAGGATTTTTTAAAATGACGCTTTGGTACTTTACCAACGTACTGTTTTTCATCAATCCGCTGAATGCGTCATCAGGCATTAAAGTATGGTTGCTGAAGATGTTTGGTGCCAGAATAGGCAAAGGGGTTGTGATAAAACCGGGTGTCAGCATCAAATATCCGTGGAAACTGAAAGTGGGCAATTACAGCTGGATAGGCGAGCGTGCCTGGATTGACAATCTTGATGACATAACCATAGGAGCCAACTGCTGCATATCGCAGGGAGCTCTGCTACTGTGCGGAAACCACGATTACCGCAAAACTACTTTCGACCTGATTACCAGACCCATAGTTCTGGAAGACGGAGTATGGATAGGTGCACAAAGCATTGTAACCGGCGGTGTTGTATGCAAATCGCATTCGGTATTGGCAGCCGGCAGCCTGGCTTCAAAGGATATGGAAGAGTACTCGGTTTACAGGGGAAATCCGGCGGTGAGAATAAAGGAAAGGGAGTTGTAGTCTTTTAAATACAAGAAAATTCTGCCTAACAGGCAGCTGCTCCACTCTGTTAATACCTTGGGTCGCTGACCCAAGGTTATGGAGATTTGATCTTTCAGGTCGATTTACAGCACTAATTTTCCCTAACTTTGAAGGATTAAACTTATAAAAACTAATATAGTTCAGAAACTGCAGCCTTTATCAATTAAAACCCTATGTAAATATGAAACAATGACTTTACATCTTTCAAAACCAACCCTGCAAGGGTGAGATCATGTAATCAAGAATAATATCACCCCATGCGGGGCAACCTCATACGGTATTAAGTGCCGTAAGCTGCGCTCTGCTTGCATACGGTTACTGATGATATATCCCCTGCGGGGAATGGCTTTTAACCTTAATACAAGTTGAATGATTATGAAAATATTAACTTCCTTAATGGTTAAATTATTTTTACCATTAAGGCAATTAAGGATTATTAAATTAATCCAGAAGTCCTCCCCATTAGTCAGCTTTCCAGCCGGTACTGCATCTTAGGTCGATGACCCAATGTTATGAAGATATGACCTTTCAGGTCTATTTACAGCACGTGTTTTTTTACCACACAACATCACAACCTGAATTGAAAACCCCAAATGTAAAAGTAAGTGGACTTTGGCCTAATAAATATCAACGCTTATCCACCAAAGCATTCCGCCCGCTATAACCTGCGTTGGGTATATAATTCAGTGGTTTAAGAGGTTGCACTTCCTCGCGGTTATACTCCTTATATACAAGCTGACGGGTGCCAAAAAGCAGATTTTTAGCGTAATAGGGCTCATTGATTGACGATACCGTCCAGCCACCGCCAACACTCATGTGTACAAACTGACTATTGTTTATCATTATCCCTGTGTGACCGATAAAACGACGACGACTCTTGAAAAAAACCATATCACCCTTCTGAAATGTGTCGGCAGGAGCAACAATGGAACCATAACGAGCCAGTTCAAGGCTCTGATGCGGGAGTTCGATGCCGATATCCTTACCCGAACGGTAAATCAATCCCGAGCAATCCATTGCTTTGGCCGATGAAGCACCATAACGATAACGGGCACCCTTATACTGAAGAGCAGCATTCAACAATGAATCAGCATTATATCCCTGCGGATGATACTGCTCGATGCCCTGTTTCATAAATGATGTGAGACGTATCTTAAGGTTGCGGTCTTTAATATTGCTGAGAACAGACTCGAAGCCTGGATTAGCCCAAGATGGCAATGACACAAGAACTGTTAGTATGATGATTGTGAGGACTCTATTCATTACTAATGGGTTTGATGTGACGGACTAAATAATATTTTTTGCAGTGCAAATTTACATCAAAATTCTACTTTGTCAAACAGAGCGACAAACAATAAACACTCATCATTCTGACTATAAGCCGGTTAACACAGGTGAAAAACAGAAATTTTAACGCAACATTAACCTCTTGGATCGGGTTTCAACGGCATCTTTGCCATCTTCTCAACCTCTACCGAAGCATATCCAAACTCCTCAGTTACAGTACCAAGAATCAGATATATACCATCTCCCCGAAACGGATTAGCCTGAAGCGAAGGCGGGAAATGCACAGTATCGAAAAACTCACCGGCAGCATCAATAAAGGTTCCGAAATTCATTATCTCATGTCTCACTGTACGCACATACTTAATGGTAACCAGCTGCCCCAGCATCCTTACCTTACGCCCTACGTTATTTATAAGATTGTTTGCTGCCATCTCTCCCCTGAAACGGGTTTCGAGCATATCGAAATAGTTTACACTCACCGTAAAACCCAACAATTCAAGTTCATCATAAGCATCCTCAAGCGAATTGTGTTCAAACCCGGGAAGTGCAAATTTGCGCGACGGTTGTGCAAAGAGTTTTCGTGAAGCAGGCTGTTTTTGGTTTTTATTGTGAAGCAACAAGTGCATCTGCCACAGCATATTTGGCTTGGGCAACTTCAGAAATCTGAATGCACCTGCACGTATCAGCAGAATCATTTGCTCACGGCCGGCACCGGTACGATTCACAAAATCATCCATATCGGTATAATTTCCACCTCTAATTCTCTCTTTTTCAATCAATTGCCCCATCCCTGCATCAAGATTAAGAATATGAATAAAACCAAGATAAATATCCTTACCTGTAATTGAAGTAAGATACCCGCTGTTGTTGATGCATGGCGGATGCATCTTCGCACCCCAGCGAAGTGCCTCATTCACATAGAGCCAGGTTGAATAAAAACCTCCAAAATTGTTTATCACAGCCACCATAAATTCCAATGGATAATGGGCTTTTAGATACAGACTCTGAAAACTCTCGACAGCATACGAAGCCGAGTGCGCTTTGGAAAACGAATAGCCGGCAAATGACTCAATCTGCCTCCACACCTCACGTGTAAGCTCATCAGAGTAGCCACGTTCGCGACAATTACCGAAAAACTTATCGTAAATACGCTGAAACTCAGCCTTCGACCTGAACTTTCCGCTCATTGCACGCCTGAGCACATCGGCATCGGCAAGGTCGAGGCCTGCAAAATGGTGACACACCTTAAGCACATCCTCCTGATAAACCATCACCCCATAAGTCTCCTCAAGCTGCTCTTTCATAACGGGATGCAGATAAGTAAAGCCATCAGGATTATGGAACCGCTGTATATACTGCCGCATCATGCCCGACTGTGCCACACCCGGACGAATAATTGAGCTTGCCGCAACCAAAGTGATATAATCGCTGCATTTAAGTTTCTTAAGCAGCCCGCGCATAGCAGGACTTTCGATATAAAAACAACCCGTAGTCTCCCCAACTGCAAGCATCTGCTTAACCTTAGTGTCGTTTTTCAATTTTTCCACCTGATGGATATCAACATCAACATCGCAGTTCTGTT